>JBCDAG010000013.1:0-36720 GCA_039186165.1 Cyanobacteria bacterium P01_F01_bin.53 | reverse complement strand
TCAAAGGCATTATCAACAACTGCTACGAGATATCGCGTCAATTATTTGTACCCGTCATTCGTCAGTTTATTCTGGATAATGTGGCCGAGTCTACGTTTTCCTCACATCATGAACACGACTTTGTCAATGCGTAACTTCTAAGGTCTTTATGAATATTTTGGCGAATGCGATTGACGCCTTAGAAGAGGCCCAGACAAAGGATGCTGAGATTACGATCTCTACCGTTTGCCAGGGTGAACAAATGGTCATAACCATTGCAGACAACGGCCCTGGGATACCCAAGGCGGTTCAACAGAAAATCTTTGATCCTTTCTTTACGATGAAAGCCGTTGGCAAAGGGACAGGGATGGGGATGGCTATCAGCTATCAAATCGTGGTGGATAAGCACCACGGTCAATTACTGTGCGATTCGTCCCCAGAAAGCGGCGCAAAATTTATTATCTGTTTGCCCCTATAAACTTTCCTAGCATGACGCCTAGGGCGAAGGTGTTTAGCCCTTCAAGCACCGAACTGCCTCCAACATTCCCTTGGCCTTATTAAGAGTTTCTTGGTACTCACTTTCAGGCACTGAATCTGCCACGAAGCCAGCACCAGCTTGTACGCTAATGGTCTGACTGCCATCCTCAGCAGACTGCACCACCATTGTGCGAATGGTGATGGCGCTGTTGAGCTGGCCTTCAAAGTCGTAATAGCCATACACGCCAGAATAGGGTCCACGACGGTCTGGTTCTAGATCGTTGATAATTTGCATGGCGCGGATTTTGGGTGCTCCGCTGACGGTGCCTGCGGGGAAGCTGGCGGTGAGCAAATCCCAAGCCGTTTTATCCGGGGCCAAATCGCCCACCACGTTGCTGACAATATGCATCACGTGGGAGTAGTTTTCGATAACCATTAGCTCATCGACGACGACGGTGCCGCTGGTACACACGCGGCCCAAGTCATTACGTCCTAGGTCCACGAGCATGACGTGCTCTGCGACCTCTTTAGGATCGGCCAGGAGGTCTGCGGCGTATTGGGCATCTTCGGCTGGTGTTTTCCCACGAGGGCGGGTGCCTGCAATGGGGCGCAGGGTCGCTTCCATGGTCGATGGTGTGGGTGCTTTGTCCGTATTGGCCTTGTCTGGATTGGCCTTGTCAGTACTATCTGGCTCGGTTTGCTCTGCTTTCAGAGTGGCTTTTACCATCACTTCGGGGCTAGAACCAATCAGCTGCCAGCCGTTGAAGTTGAAGTAGCTCATATAGGGCGAAGGATTGACCAACCGCAAGGAACGATACAGGTCAAAGGGGTCACCACTATAGCTGGCCTGAAGCCGCTGGGAGGCAACGACCTGGAAAATATCGCCTGCTCTGATATGTTCTTTTGCTTTTTCAACGCAGGCACAGAACTCTTCCGGTGTTCGGTTGCTGGTGTACTCCAGCGATGGAGCGGTGCAGGCCTCGGGAGAGGTCC
The DNA here is from genome assembly GCA_039186165.1 of Cyanobacteria bacterium P01_F01_bin.53. Lineage (GTDB taxonomy): Bacteria > Cyanobacteriota > Cyanobacteriia > Phormidesmidales > Phormidesmidaceae > Phormidesmis. Next base: position 35,271 of record JBCDAG010000013.1, on the reverse strand, counting down.
ACTGAAGGAGGGTGTCTTTTTCGGCGAGGGGTAGTCGGAGCTTGGTGATGAGATTGCTGGCGCGATCGCATGCCCCTTCATAGGCCGCTTTCAAGTCCACATCGGGATCCCTGAGGTCCGCATATGCGATTGCCCACACCTTGCGCTTCACCTGATCAAAAATCAGCAAATTATCCACCTGCATCCACAGTCCGTCGGGCAGGTCATTGTCTCCTCGTGGATAGGTGGTGACCGTTGGCTCAATCCAGTTAATTAGCTCATAGCCCCAAAAGCCGAACAGTCCGCCAATGCCGGGAGGAAGTTGTGAGAGCCTGACAGGCTTTATAGGTGCGAGGCAGTCCTGAAGGATCTCAAAGGGATTTCCTTCAATGGCATTAGCGGTGCCATCTCGAAAGGTTTGTGTTGTGGTTGCGCCGTTAGCCTCTAGCACCCACATCGGGTCACACCCTAAAAAGCTATATCGTCCTAGCGTTTCACCACCTTCAACTGATTCAAGCAAAAAGCTATAGGGCTGCCCCGCGCACACTTTGTACCAAGCTGAAACGGGAGTATCGAGATCCGCCACCCACTCCTGATAAACCGGGATAAAGTTGCCTTGCTTTCCAAGGGTTTGAAACGTATTAAAGTCGGGGAAAATCATGAAGTGACACTAATGGCGTGACAGTGATGGAGTGGCGGTCATGGAGTAGCCGTGAGAATCCTGTGGCTTAGCCAGGTTAATTGTAAAAGTGAATCGGTCCACTGGAAAAACAAAAGGGCGACTGCAAGAGTCACCCTTTCATTTGAGTTTAATTTTGCTGCGGTAAGTGCTTTTTTATAAAAGCCTAGGCCATAAAAGACCGCAGGGCTTCATACTAAAGCAAGCTAAATCTTCCCGATTTAGACTTCCTGATTTAGACTTCGTAAGGCTCTTTACCACCGAACTTAATGGTTGCAGGGTTAGGATTTTCGCCGATGCGACGATCCTTTTTGCCTGCGAAGTCACGACCTTCATTTACCTTCTCAGGGAATACACCATCTGAAGGGTGCAAGAGAGTGGTTTCTCCAGTGGGCAAGATGCGGTAGATTTTGTAGTCATCCATCTTAGGCTTAAATTTAGTTCTGAGCTGTTTGCCCAAAGCTAAACACTGCTCTTTACGAGCCAAATATAATAAGTTTTCACCCGAGTTCATAGTGGCAGCGCCACCTGTGGGCATTTCAAAGACTTGCTCTTTCTTGGATGTCCAGGTAATTGCGTACTTTTCTTCAACAGCTGCCTTTGTCAGGAGACCGCCGGTGCTGCCTCCGAACTTTGGCGTCGAACCAGTTAACTTTTCTGCCATAAATGGAATTCTCTCAAGCTTAGCTGATTGGGATCGTAACATCGCCTCGGGAGCACTTTTACAAGCCTGATACGAAGCGTAATAGTTCTTTAATGTATGGCTTGAAGGGCTATTGCATATAGCGTTGGTGGCGCGATCGAATTTCCTACTTTCATGCAAAATGTGACGCGTCAGCTACTCATGATGACCTTGCCAAGACGCCCACTAGCGCGTGCGGCTTTTAGTCGTTTTAGTGCTGGGTTTTACGTTGGCAGGCACATCGGATTTGGCTTTAGCGGTGGACTTGCCTTTAGTTTTGGTGGCTGAAGCTTTGGTGGCTGACTTCCCTGTTTCTTTAGGACTAGATTTGCTGCTTGTTTTGTTGCTTGTTTTGTTGCTTGTTTTGCTGATGACCTGGCCCGGTGATTTGCTGGTCAATCGCTTTTGCCCTTTTACATAGCGGCCTGCTTTTTTCACCGATGGCAGAGTGAAATGAATCTGAGTGCCCTTGTTTTTGCCTTCGGAGGTGGCCCAAATGCTGCCGTTTAGGCCTTGGATAATCTGTTGGCAAATAGCGAGCCCTAAGCCGGTTCCGCCCACTGAGCGACGGAGTGCTCCCTCTTCTTGGTAGAACCGCTCAAAGACAGTCTCTAATCGATCAGACTCAATACCGCGTCCAGTGTCTGCAACAATCACTTCCACATTTTTTTTATCGCGGACCTTGGCGCTGATTGTGACTTTTCCATGGGCCTCTGTGAATTTGCAGGCGTTGTCTAGGAGTTTGGAGAGGACTTCTACAATCCACTCGCCATCGGCCCGAATAAAGGGCAATTTAGCGGGCAAGTCGGTTTCAATGCGCACCGCAGGTGCGGCGTTGGCTGAATTTTGCCAGCGCAGACTACTCAGGGACAGATCCACACATTCCTGCAGGGAGAGTGATTCGAGATTCCATTCCACTCGGCTACTCTCTAATCGGGAAAGAGTGAGGAAGTCTTGCACCAGTTTGCGCATGCGCTCGGCATCGGTGAGGGCTGTATCGAGCATGATTTCCCGCATGGCGGCATCCATATCGGGTTCGGTGAGAAGGCTCTCCAGGCACACACGAATAGTGGAGAGTGGGGTTCGCAGTTCGTGGCCCGTGATGGCGATGAGGTTGCTGCGGGTGCGCTCTAAATCAGCGAGCTGTTGGTTGAGGTCACCTAAGTTGGCGTAGGCTTCGGCTTGAATGAGGGCTACGCTGAGCTGGTTGGCAATGGCTTCGCTGAGCATGATTTCATCGTCGCTCCAACGGCCGCTGCCACTGCTGTTGTTTTGATGGAGTTCTACCATCCCCAGCAGTCGATTTTTATGGATGAGGGGCACTAGCAAACATCCCCTAATTTGCCACCGTCGCAGTCTGGGGATAGCCGTGGAGAGATCAATGTCATTGAGGGCTTTGTCATTGATGTCATCAATGGCAAGGGTGCTCTTAAATTTTTTGACCCACTGGTAGAGGGGGTTGTTCTTAAGGGGCCAGGCGGTGCCTTCTAACGAATTGAGATGGGGCTGACGATATTCGTGTTGAATGATGGCATCGGCGTCGTTGTCACTACAGCGATAGATGATGCAGCGGCCTACTTCTAGCACGGTGCCGAGTTCCTTGGTGGCGATCGCAAAAATCTTGGCCGGATCCAATGACTGGCGAATTGCTGCGGTAATCGAATTAATCAGCCGGGCTCTTTGTTCTTGAACTGCGATCGCCCGATAGGCTTTGAGCTGCTTGTACTGCCCTGCTTGTAAATAGGTAATGAGCCGCTGGGCAAAGGGCGCTGCCTCCACCGTCAGGTCCGTGCCCAGTTCCTCCGGAATAAATCGAGAGCGAGCACGTTTAATCTTGGCTGCCAATTCAGGACGATACGTTTGAATGCGTGCCAGCAGTAAATCCGCTGCGCGCAAACTGACCTGCCGATCCAGCGTCCAGATGCCCTCAAACCGACGTGTTTGATCCAAGTGTGCGACGGTTGCTGGGGCCACCCGCTCTTTACCTGTTGCGGGAGACAACTCCTTCTTATTTCGTCCTTTATCCTCAGTTTGGTGCTCCCGACAAATGAGCGCAGCGCAATAGTGCTCCCCCACGACAACTAAATGCCACTCCTCGGTGAGGGCATCTTCTTCGTCAAAATTGATTTTCTCGTAGCTATCGACGATTTCACTAAACTGGGTTTCCGCTGCGGAGAGGACATACACTTGATCGCTGATACCGCCAATGCGTTCGTAGCGATGCGCTTCTTGGCGATAAAACCGCTCCTGTTGAAAGCTGGCAATGATCAGTGGCTGCTGCTCTGCTCCTGCCAATACCTGATCTTCCATGGCATGGGAAAGCGCAGTCAGCGACGTTTTGAAATACATCTGAGAGCGCAGCGTTGGCAGCGCCTCAAACATTTCTTCCACGATGGAAGTTGGATTACCCATGCGAAATGCTGATGTCCGTGGTTAGTGCGGATAAGGTAGAGATTAGCCTTGAGAAGGCTCAAGTAGTAAGAACAACGTTTGCTGTAAGGTCAGCCGCCAGAGGGCTAATACTACTCAGATTTTTATAGTGTCTTAACAAGTACCGTTAGGATAGCAGTCAGCTTAGGGGCAGACGATCAGAAGTTAATTAAAGGTAAAACACGGACAATTGCGTGGCTTCGCCATTCCCCCAGCGTCAATACTGACAGTAACCTGAGGGGTCTATCTTGCCAGTTAGCCTCATGCATAAGAATCGCCATCAATTCGCCATAAAAACTGGGAGGCAAAAACCGGGAGGCAACCTTGCCAGCAGAAAGCGGTGCAGGAAAGTGTTTGCTTTCCTGCACCGCTTTTCAGTTTGGATATTACGCTCTAGATAGCATGGGCCACCTAGAGCCGATAAGACCGACTAGATAATGCCGCCCATATCGCTAGTGTCCTTGAGGAAACCACTGTAAGCTTCCATGCCGTGCTCGCCGATATCCAAGCCCTTGAGCTCTTCTTCGGAGGAAACACGAATCCCGATGAGGGACTTAATGATTACCCAGAGGATAGAGGTCATAACCACGGTAAACAGGCCAATGGCAATGATGCCAATGAACTGAGCGATGAGCTGCGTAATACCGCCACCGTAGAAGAGACCTGCTGATTGGTCGAACAGGCCGACGGCCAAGGTGCCCCAAATACCACAGACTAAGTGAACGGAGGTTGCACCTACAGGGTCATCAATTTTGATGCTGTCGAAGAAACCAACGGAGAACACAACGATGATGCCTGCAATGAGGCCAACGATTACGGAGCCCCAGTAGCCGATGCCGCCGCAACCAGCGGTGATACCGACAAGGCCAGCCAAAATGCCGTTGATAACCATGGAAAGGTCAGGCTTGCCGCTGAGTGCCCAGGCTGTGAATGTTGCGGCTACACCACCAGCTGCTGCTGCGAGGTTAGTGACCAAAGCGATTTGAGGCACATTCAAACTAGCTGCTAGCTCAGAACCGGGGTTAAAGCCAAACCAGCCAATCCAGAGGATGAGGCAACCCAGGGTTGCAATACTCATGTTGTGGCCAGGAATCGCATTAACACCACCGTTTTGGTATTTACCAATGCGGGGCCCGAGGAAAATAGCACCCATAAGAGCTGCCCAACCACCAACAGAGTGAACCACAGTGGAACCGGCAAAGTCACTAAAGGCAACGCCTTCACCGAGGAAGCTCATGTCAGAGAGCCAGCCACCACCCCAAACCCAGTGGGCTGTGATGGGGTAGGAAATTGCTGTGAGCAAAATGCTGAAAATGATGAAGCTGGAGAACTTAACGCGCTCAGCAACGGCACCCGAAACGATGGTTGCAGCCGTTCCAGCAAAGGCTGCTTGGAACAGGAAGAACACTGGCACCGTTAGGGTGAGACCGTCCACCAGGGTGTCGGCCTCAGTACCCGCTAAAAAGAAGCCGGAGAGGCCGAAAAAGGCATTGCCTGTTCCAAATGCCAAAGCATAGCCTAACGCCCAAAAGGACAAGGTTGCTAGGGCAAAAACAATTAAGTTCTTTGCCAGAATGTTGACGGCATTCTTTTGGCGGCAAAAGCCGGTTTCTAACATGCCGAAGCCTGCGTTCATGAAAATTACTAGAACGGCGGCAACGACGATCCATATGTTGTCTAAGACGACTTGCACATCGCCAGCGGCGACCTCATCTTGAGCGTGGGCTGCGAAACCCCACGTTGCAACAATCACGAAAGCTAAGGGGATGCAAGCGAGCCAGCCCCAAGCGTATTTACGACCGAACGCACGGCTGAGGGCGCGCTGGGCCATCTCTGTAAACGGCGGGACGTTAGCATCCCAGGGCGATGCGGACCGCCTGGGATGTTTTCTGTTTCTCAACGTAAAATTAGACATTTTGGTCTTTGACTTTCCTAACGCAATTTAGACAGTAGTCATGGCTCAATATGTGCGGCTATCAGCGGGATCGCTTTTTAAACAAGAGGCTGCTTGCCGTTAATGTCCCTGTCAAACTGATGAGGATATTCCACCAAGTCTGAGCCAGTCATTCTGTATCGTCTGATACTTTTAATAGAGGAGTGGGTAGCCTAGGGATTCTTTTTTAAACAGGTTTTAGAGAAAATTAACAAAGCGTGTTGTTTTTGAGTCCTGCCATGAGGCTTTGTAACATTTTTGCAACATTGATTTTGCTTGATATGACCAGCTTTCTAGCGCTTTGGTGAGGCGTTAAAAAAACACCCTCAAATTCATCTTGTAGGTGATGAATTTGAGGGTGTTTCAGTGTTGTTTTAGGCAGGGGATGTCCGTGTTGAACAACTTGGGTTGTGTCGTACCTAAAACATCGTTGTCTCTGCGTATTTACTGACTTTTCAAGGCGTTGGTGCGTCCAGCGGTACGTAAGCCTGTAGAGGGACGTAACGCCTGTAGATGAGACTGAGGAGCTTGTTGCAATGGCTGCTGCTGAAGCTTATTAAGGCTTTTAGGTATTGATCATGTGTTTGAGGTATTGCCTGGCGCCGAGGGCTGCTAGCTGATTTTGCTTGTCGGTCACCATGGTTTTGAGGTGTTGGCGGTAGGTGAGTACCTTCTCTGTGAGTTCTGGTTTTTGAGTGGCGAGGATTTGGACGGCGAGGAGGCCTGCGTTTTTGGCATTGCCGATGGCGACGGTGGCCACAGGGATGCCGCCGGGCATTTGCACAATGGAGTAGAGGGAATCGACACCCGAGAGTGTGCTGGTTTTGACCGGGACGCCGATGACGGGTAAAGGTGAAAGGGCTGCGACCATACCGGGCAGGTGTGCGGCGCCCCCTGCGCCTGCGATAATGACTTTGAGTCCTCGGGTATGGGCGGTTTCGGCGTAGGCGACCATGCGCTCTGGGGTGCGATGGGCTGATACGATCGCGACTTCGTGGGCAACTTCAAACTTTTCACAAACGGCGATCGCGTCCATCATGGTCGGCAGGTCCGAATCGCTGCCCATAATGATCCCAACTTCAACCGGTCCATTTGTCTGCCCGTTTCTTGGGGGAGTTGTCATAGCCTCGGTTTGAATCCTCGTGTGTCTCTTAATTCCATGTCTGATAGTACTGTCATTAGCAATGTTCGCTTAGCTCAAAAGCCAGGACTGTATCAAATCTCGATAGAAAAACGTCGGGTAAAGCACATTGTTGCCATGGAAGAGGCGTCTAGTATCTCTGAGACCTCTGCTGCGGTGGCATCTGCTGCGGTGATAGATCTTCAAGGAGACTGGCTTTCCCTCGGTGCTGTCGATTTACAGATTAACGGAGCACTCGGGCTGGCTTTCCCTGATTTGCGGCTTGATCATCTGGACCAGCTTCAGGCTATTTGTGAACTGCTTTGGCGGCAGGGGGTAGATGGCTTTTGTCCTACCTTGGTGACGACCTCGCTGGAGAATTTTCACGGTAGTTTGGAAGCGATCGCAACCTTTCAAAAGCGGCAAGCGCAAAATCCTCATCAGGGCAGTGCCAAGGTGTTGGGCGCTCATTTAGAAGGGCCGTTTTTGAATGAGGTAAAACGCGGTGCACATCCGGCAGAGTTTTTGCAGCCACTAACGTTAGAGAATGCCAAAACGGTTTTGGGAGACTTGGCCTCAGCGGTCAGCATCATGACGCTGGCTCCTGAATTAGATGTTGAATCGGGTGTGATCCCGTGGCTGACACAGAACGGTATTACCGCCAGTTTAGGGCATTCACTAGCTACTTTTGAACAGGCAAGCAGAGCTTTTGCTCAAGGTGCCACGATGGTGACCCATGCTTTTAACGCGATGCCTGGGTTGCATCATCGGGAACCTGGGATGCTCGGTGCGGCCCTTACAGATGCCCGTGTTTTCTGTGGTTTTATTGCTGATGGTCAGCACATTTGTCCTGCCATGCTGGATTTGTTGCTACGCACCGGACGTGGCAGTCAGGACGCTGTGATGGGCGGCTTATTTTTAGTGAGTGATGCGTTGTCTCCCTTGGGGTTGCCCGATGGCATTTACCCTTGGGATTCTAGGCAGATTGAGGTGGTAAACGGGACGGCTCGTTTGGCTGATGGCACGCTGTCGGGGACAACGCTGCCGTTGATTGAGGGGGCGCTGAATTTAGTGGAATGGGGGTTGTGTGGGGCGGGAGATGCGATCGCCCTCGTGACCAGTGCACCTCGCAACGCCATTGGCCTAACAGATTCTATGCTGGGCAATTCAGCTCAGTTGTTGCGTTGGCATCAAGCTGACACAGGTGTACTCACCTGGCAGCGCTTGCAATATTAGGGTGTATACAACGGGCACAGGCTATCGGGTGAAGGCTATGGACCAACAGACAATTGATGTGATCGCGCAATTCATCCTTTCTCTATCTGATGAGGAGCGACAGGCGTTAGAGATGACCGTTAACACAGCTGCTCATTCTCATCATGGTGCGGTGGTGCTAACCGAAGCAGATAAGACTCAGCGAATCGCTGAGATTGCACAAGACATTCAGACTTTTGAAGAGCGATACTACCCGTTACTAGGCCAGCGCTCCACACAACATCCGCTTGTCGCAGAAAATGATTCGTTCTTCTCAGAAATCAGTCCAGAAGATGACCTTGATGCGGCTGTTCGCCTAGTCCAGTCGCTTCAATCAGAAGAAGCAGTAGATGGAGCAAAGCCTGAGGCTTAGTCTTTGGAGAGGTTGTCTAAAATCAAAGATGGCTAAATCAATATCCAAAACGTAATAGAATCGTAACCGCGTAGGCATTTTTATAAGTATTTATCACTAGCGGCTATGACTAACTCCACCATTGACGATAAAAAGGTTGTTCGCGAGTACTTTAATGCCACTGGTTTTGACCGCTGGCAGCGCATCTACGGCGACGGTGAAGTTAATAAAGTCCAAGTCAATATTCGCGCCGGTCACCAAAAGACCATCGATAACGTCCTCGAATGGCTATCAGAAGATGAAAGCCTCTCTGAAGAAACGTTCTGCGATGCCGGTTGTGGTGTCGGTAGCTTAGCCATTCCCCTTGCCAAGATGGGGGCCAAGGTCTACGCCAGCGATATTTCAGAAAAAATGGCCGGTGAGGCTGGTGTGCGAGCTAAGGCAGCCCTAGCTGATGAGTTAGCCCCTGACAAAATGCCTGAATTTGAAGCGAAAGACTTAGAGGACATTGACGGCAAGTATCACACCGTTGTGTGTCTGGATGTGTTGATTCACTATCCCCAGGAAAAAGCGGATGCCATGATTGCCCATCTAAGTTCGCTGGCGACCGATCGAGTGATTGTGAGCTTTGCGCCTAAGACCTGCTTTTACGCGACGCTGAAGAAAGTGGGCGATTTTTTCCCTGGCCCCAGCAAAGCGACCCGCGCTTACTTGCACAGAGAGTCTGACGTGTCCAAGGCCCTAGAGGCCAACGGTTGGGAAGTTCAGCGGCGATCGCTTAATAAAGCGCCGTTTTACTTCTCACGTTTGCTAGAAGCAACCCGCGCCGAGAGCTAGCCTGAGAAGCGAACCATTATTTTTTCTGTCCACCGCTGTGTTTGGCCTCTGTTACAGGAGCGCTAACTTTGTGTCAGATGTCTGTATCAAAGAATTTTGAATTATGGGCATCTTGAATTCGGGAATACTTGGGCAGGATAATCATCAGGAAATTTGTTGAATTCCTAACAATTTTTTTCAAGTTGTTATCGGTTTTTGGCGAAGTCTTTTTGTAGTCTTTAGAAGGGCTTAAGGCTGCTCTAGGGCTGTGCGTTCCTGGCGATAAGTTTTTGTGGAGACTTCCAACTGTATGGACCAGTTTAAAAAGGTTTCAGGATACTTTTTAGGGTTCATCGGTGTGGTTGGTTTATTGTCTTGCCTAGTGACACCGTTTGAGTCGATGCCGTTAGGCGAAAAACTGGAAAAAATCGCATCTGATATGATTTTTGGCAGTATTTTCGCTGGCGCTGGCGGTGCGTTGGTCTGGTCTAGCCAGGCGAAGCAACGACAGGCGAAGGTCGCAGCCCTTAAGGCTGAGCAAGAACGGTTGCGTGATGTTCTGTATCCGCTCATCAAAGAAACGAACGGACGCTTTAGCTTGGTGCAATTTGCGATCGCCGCAGATATCCCAGCGGAGGAAGCAAAGGCCTATTTGGCATCTCAGGCAACAGCCTTTAGTGCCAACTTTGATGTGAGTGAGCAAGGCACCGTGGTCTACCAATTTCCCGTGAGCTAGTTAGGTTCTGCTCGACCTGAAACCTCTAATTCAGGGTTTGAGCTGAGATACATTCGAATTTTAGATACGAACGACTTATCAGCGATTTTTCTAAAGGGCACCATGGCTTCTTCAAAACGTGTGGTTGGTATTGGATTGTCAACGTTGGGTTTGATGTTGGGATTTTTGTGTTTGGGGCGAGCTGTAGAAACGGCTTTGGACAGTAACCCCGATCGGCAAAATAAGCGCGAAACCATTGTGGCCGGACTGCTGATGGGTCTGCCTGTCACGATGGGGGCAGGGGTGATGCTCAGTACGTTAGAGCGCGATCGTAAAAATGCTCGCTCCCAGCGCCTGCAATCCCTCTTTTACAAAGCACTAAAAGCAAATAACGGTAAGATCAATCCTATTCAGTTCGCCATGCTCGGCCAAATTTCCTTGGCAGAAGCGCAGGATTGCCTAGATGCTTGGGCGGGCCCGCTGAATGCTGACTTTATGATTGATGATGCCGGGGTGGTGATGTACTGCTTTCACCTAAATCCTAGCTCTCTGTAAGTTTTTCACTGTGAGTTTCTCCTAGTGTTTGCCTATGGCTCGTTTGTTTTTTGCGATCGCATCCATTCTCGGTGCACTCTCCGTCGCAGGTGGTGCTTTTGGTGCCCACGCCTTGAAAGGAACCCTGACTGACAGTGCCCTCAGCAGCTTTGAAACGGGCATTCGCTACCAGATGTATCACGCGATCGCGCTACTGGTCGTCGCTGTTCTCATGGGTCAATATTCTGAGGCCAAGGGACTCGTCACGACTGGATGGTGCTTTATCGCAGGGATTATTTTATTTTCAGGTAGCCTATACGGGCTCACACTGGGTGGCATTAAAGCCTTTGGTCCGATTACCCCTTTGGGTGGCGTGGCCTTTATTATCGGCTGGGGATTGCTTGCCCTGACGAGCCGTTCGCTGTTTTAAACAGTTACCCCTTAAAACCGTTCCCGCCTCACCAGTTCTGTCTGCGCTGGTGAGGCGGGAACGGGCTGATGCTACTACATTGAGGCTCGTCTAAAGCATAACTCTATTTAGGGACTAGCTCAGTATTCACGTCATTAAATGAGCGGCGGCGTAATTCAACTGACTCTGTGCGAGGCAATAGGTCAAAGACCTCACGGAGCTTATCATCAATTTTTTCATAGGGCACCTGACCCACTTCGTTTAGGACAACGTTATTCGCCCCATCGAAGACGACAGTGTGGGGTACAACGCCTTTAAAATAATAGCCCGCTTCATTCTTTTCGTAGCTGTCTTGGACCGGAATAGAGTCTGCGGCGACGGGCACAAAATTGGCTTCGCGGCCATAGGGCGCTTGGAGCTGAGAGATTACAGAAGAAAACCGTTTACTGTCACGACTATCATCCACGTAAAAGAAGAGAAGTGTGGGCTTGTCTTGTTTAAAGGACTGGGCCAAATCGAAGCGGGGCGGAACGATAGAACCGTTGCCCGCATACAAAGCAAAAATATTACCGTCGTAGTTGTCATTGTTCAGTTCGGCTAGGGCCGGGGCGCTCCATAATCCAACTGTTAATCCGACAGTGGTGAGGACGCCCACGAGTGTTAGGCAAAGCCCACGAAAAAAATTAGCCAACATAAATCCTACGGCTTACGCGCTAGAGTGCTCGGAAGCTCTTAATAATCGTTTGCAAGGTCTCTTTATTCTCGCTGTAGTCGGCTGCGGTTGTCCAGCCAACGACTTGGTAATAGCTGTCTGTACCTTTAATTGTGGTGTGTAAGTAAACAACAGGGGTGCCTTTTACCTGACCGCGAATTTCATATTGCAAGGCCGGATCGTTATCAATGGTGGTGGTGCCAGTGCGGGTCTCTTTTTCAAAGGTGTCGAGTTCCTTTTGAATGAGCCAGCGGTACTGCTCGGCGTTATCTTCCAAATCAAACTGGCTGAGCACGCTGGCACTCTCCGAAAGGACTGCCGCATAGAGGTCTTTATCCGGGGATACGGCATAAATATCGGTGCTTCGGCGCTGGCCTTCTTTAATAGCTGTCCAACCACTTGGCACGGTGATGCGAACGTTGGTCTCTACGTTCTCTAAATCTGACTTGACGCTGACGTTTTCACTGGCAGTATTGCTGGCAGTGTCATTTGATGTTGAGCCCGACCGGCAGCTGCTGAGCCCGACAACAAGGGCAAGCGATATCATCAGACCTGAGATCAGACTTTGGGACTTTAAACCGTTGAGTTTTAGACCGTTGAGCTTCAAACCTTGGCTACGGTGAGTGACAAGCCTGGTCGTCGGTGAGTTAGTCAATAAGTTAGCCCGTGATTTGGTCAATCGATTGGGACGCATCGCGGTGATCTGGTTTATCTAGATGACAAGGTAGGTGCACAGTTAGCCAAAGCATACCAGTTCAGTGAAGCTACTGAGTAGAAGGAAGTGAGGAAATATTGCCCATTCCATTTATGCTGGAAGTAGCAAAATACATGTAGGTGTAACTCAATGCACCCCCTTCCTTATGCTCAGAGCCGGAATTGTTGGATTGCCCAACGTCGGAAAATCTACACTGTTTAATGCAGTGGTTGCTAATGCCAAGGCGCAGGCTGCCAACTTCCCGTTTTGCACCATTGAGCCGAATGTGGGTATTGTGTCCGTGCCAGACACCCGACTCCAGGTGTTGGCTGACATATCAGTGTCTAAGGAAATTGTGCCTGCACGGGTAGAGTTTGTTGATATTGCGGGTTTGGTGAAAGGCGCGAGTCAGGGAGAAGGGCTGGGCAACCAGTTTTTGGCGAATATCCGTGAAGTGGATGCCATTATTCACGTGGTGCGCTGTTTTGAAAATGACGACATTATCCATGTGGCTGGCTCTATTGGCCCCCTGCGCGATATCGATGTGATTAATCTGGAGCTGGCCCTGTCGGATCTATCGCAGATTGAAAAGCGAATGGAGCGCATTCGTAAGCAGGCAAGGAATAATGCAGACGCTCAAGCCGAGCTAGAAGTATTAGAGAAATTGCAGCCGGTGTTGGATGAGGGGAAAGCGGCGCGTTCTGTGGCTCTCGATGCGGACGAAGAACTCATCATTAAGCCCTTGGGATTGCTGACGCGTAAGCCCGTCATCTATGCAGCTAATGTGTCGGAAGATGACTTAGCTGAGGGGAATAGCTGGGTTGAGGAAGTGCGCACCCATGCTGTTGCAGAATCTTCGCAGGTGGTGGTTGTCTCGGCCCAGGTGGAGGCTGAGCTGCTAGAGATTCCTGAAGAGGAGCGGGCTGACTTCCTAGATGCTTTAGGTGTTACCGAAGGCGGTTTGCAGTCTTTGATTCGGGCGACTTATGATCTATTAGGCTTGCGCACTTACTTTACGACAGGCCCTGAGGAAACCCGCGCTTGGACGATTAAGTCAGGGATGCTTGCGCCCCAGGCAGCTGGTGTGATTCATACGGACTTTGAGCGGGGCTTTATTCGCGCTGAAACGGTGGGCTATGAGGACTTAGTGACGTCGGGTTCCATGAGCGCCGCGAAGGAAAAGGGCCTTGTACGCAGTGAAGGTAAGGAATACACCGTGAAAGAAGGGGATGTAATGCTTTTCCGGTTTAACGTCTAGCGTCATCTGAAAATCAGTGATAATACGGGACAATGTATAGGGTGGAAAAGTCTTTTGAAACAGGCTTTTCCACCCTTTTTGTGGTTACCTCTCAAAATCGCAAATCTCAGGTATGCTGTGTTTCACAGGGTGTTTGGCAAAAACTTAATCGCACGCGTTGCATAGTTTTATTCATGACATGAAATCCCCTGGTATGGGGTGAGTTGTTGATCTTAATTTTTGTCTGAAGGTTAGTCTGATTTGCTTGAGGGTTGTCGAACAGGTTATTGACAGCTATTGGCCGCACCTTAATTACCTTAATTAAAGGTAGTCTGTGATGCTACGCGATCGCGTAATCATACGGAACATTGGGCAAGAGGCTAGGCATAGCCACACCGATGAGATTAAAATCTGCCATAGTTATTCTTTGCCGTCAGTCGTCGCAGTCATTCGCCGCAATATTTCGTTGAATTCATCCGTGGTTAAGTGGTTCACTAAAATCCCCAGCTGGGCGGCGTTATCGCTTGTCATGAATGGGCTATTGTTCGTTAGCCTGCTGGCGGTTCAGCAGGAAAAAGCGGGCTCGGCTGATTTGTTTGTCGGTGATCCAACCAGTGACCCTGCGATTATTGATGCGGCGATTGCCGATACGGTCATGGACTTGCCTCGGCCGGGGGGCGATCGCAAGCTGAACTACCAAGAGTGGGTAGAGGTGCTTGAGCAAGATGCCGCGTCCATGGCTAAAAAGAATCCTGAGCATTTAACGGTATTGCTAGGTGACTCGCTGAGCCTGTGGTTTCCTGGCGAACTCATGCCCGGTCGCCGTGTCTGGATTAATCAAAGTATTTCAGGTGAAAAAACCCAGGGTTTGCTGAACCGTTTGGACCTTTTGGAGGACAACGAGGTTGAAGCCGTCTTTTTGATGATTGGCATCAATGACTTGATTTGGGGCAAAACTGACGACGAGATTATCGATAACTACCAAGAAATTGTTCGGCGGCTAAAGGAAGATCACCCTGAGACGCAAATTGTGGTGCAGTCGATTTTGCCCCATGGAGGGGAGCTGTCCACCTGGGAGAGTCGGGACAAGCTATTGGCATTGCCCAGTGATCGCATCGTCGCGATGAACGACACCCTCAAAAATATTGCAGATGCCAACAATGCCTACTACCTCGATTTGTATCCCATTTTTGTGACTGGGGACGGCGACTTGCGTACTGATTTGACTACTGACGGTTTGCATTTGAATCGTCAGGGGTATTTGGTTTGGCGAAGTGCGATCGCGCTATATGCCCAATTAGAATTGCAAAAAGGTCCCGAATAGTTGTTGCTTGGCTGTTCCTTTAGTCTTGTCTTTAGAAAGCCTTCTAACCATAGCCGACTAACCCCGACGACTACCTTTGATCATCTAAAGTACACTGGAAGCTATAGCAGTCACCGCTGGCCCTATAAACAGCAGGCCCTTTAACTTCCATGGATACCAAAGCCTTTAAGCGCTCACTTAACCACTCCGACAATTACTATCGCAAGCAGGGATTTGGGCAAAAAAAGGACGCTGCCGGGCAAATGAGCACCGAGTACGAAAGCGCCCTCATCCAAAAGATTAGGGAAAACAATAACTTGTTCGTCGACGGTGATGTCACGATTCATCTGGCTGAGTCCTTTGGCTTTTGCTGGGGTGTAGAGCGTGCCGTTGCCATGGCCTACGAAGCGCGTCAGCACTTTCCCGAGCAGCGCCTTTGGATTACCAACGAAATTATCCACAACCCCGTGGTCAATAAGCAGCTC
Source organism: Cyanobacteria bacterium P01_F01_bin.53 (assembly GCA_039186165.1). Classification (GTDB taxonomy): domain Bacteria; phylum Cyanobacteriota; class Cyanobacteriia; order Phormidesmidales; family Phormidesmidaceae; genus Phormidesmis. The sequence continues at coordinate 19,937 of JBCDAG010000013.1, read as the reverse complement.
AAGGCGATGAACGTACGGTTCATCGAAGTGGTAGATGGTGAAAAAGATTTTTCCGGTGTTGGCAAAGGCGATGTTGTGATTTTGCCTGCTTTTGGTGCCAGCGTTCAGGAAATGAAGCTCCTCCACGACGAAGGCTGTACCATTGTCGATACCACCTGCCCATGGGTTTCCAAGGTGTGGAACACCGTGGAAAGGCATAAGAAGAATGAGTTTACCTCCATCATTCACGGCAAATATAAGCATGAAGAAACCGTGGCTACCACGTCCTTTGCCGGGACCTATCTCGTGGTGTTGAACTTGGCTGAAGCTGAGTACGTGGCCAACTACATTTTGAACGGTGGAAACCGGGATGAATTTATGGCCAAGTTTGCCAATGCCCACTCCGAAGGCTTTGATCCATATATAGACTTAAAGACTGTCGGGATTGCGAACCAAACCACCATGCTCAAAGGGGAAACCGAGCAAATCGGCAAACTTTTCGAGCGCACCATGCTCAAAAAATATGGCCCCATAGAACTCAACGAGCATTTCCATAGCTTCAACACCATTTGCGATGCCACCCAGGAGCGTCAAGATGCAATGTACGGCTTAGTGGATGCAGACATCGACCTGATGGTGGTGGTTGGCGGCTTTAACTCCTCCAATACCACTCACCTTCAAGAAATTGCCGTGGATCGCAAGATTCCTTCTTTTCATATTGATAGTGCTGAGCGTGTCGGATTAGATAACCGTATTGAACATAAGCCCCTTCACGAAGCGGACCTCAAAACTGAAGCAGACTGGTTACCTGCTGGCAAACTTTCCATCGGGGTGACATCGGGTGCTTCTACACCCGATAAGGCCGTGCAAGAGGTGATTGAGAAAATATTGGCGATCAAAGCGCAAGTGCCTGCCGGTGTGGCCTAGCATCATTAGCTTCTGTCGTTGTCCTGACGTGTTGCTGTCCTTGCGTGGCTTTGGCCTTACGTTAGCTTTTCTATCGTTGGCGAGTGTAGTGCAGCCGGAATCAGGGTGATTTAACCTGTTGAAAACGAGAAGATAACGTTTTCAACAGGTTCATGCGTTTAGCTCGCATTTCTCATCATCGATCTTTACCCATCAAGCTTTACGACAGGGACGTTGTCACGACGTTTCATCTGTGCACCTCAACGTTGTTTTGCATTATGGGTGTGATTGTTTTACCAGTAGAGCCTTGGGTCGGCGTGAGAACCCTCGTGTTTTTTGGCACGTGCGTAGCCATTTTCATTCACCAGCTTCGGCAAGGTTCTCGCCTTTTACGGCTAGACTATGCGGGGTTTACGGTCAGTTATTCCCCGTCGAGTGAGTATCAGGTGCCCTGGCAAGCGGTTGCCTCGTTTGTGGTGGTTAATGAACAATGGGTAAAACGTGTCGGATGGCGCTACGAGCCTGGCTATTATCAAGATGCTTTTGCTCGGGCTGATTGTGGCCATCTTGCAATCGATATTGATGCGATGTTACCTGCGAATTATGGGGTCAGGCCGAAGGTATTGTGGCCGAGTTAATGAATGAGCTGTGTCGTTGCTATCGCATGACAGCAGGTTATTTGAATCAGACAGTTTGATGCAGATTGTTCGAATCAGACAGTTTGATGCAGACTTACGACAAGGCCCCTGCGATAAGACCCTTATGACAAGTTGACAGGTGTTGCAAACAAAAGCACCCAACAACAGGCCAGGCCTAACGCAATACCCACAGACAGTAAGCTCATATTGGTTACTTTGCCTTTTATCCTTTGCCTTTTCGATGCGACTGCTTGAAGTGCTATTTGTTTGAAGTGCTATCTGGGACTATCGTAGGGCAGCCGTTGCCAGGTGGGGTCTATCTGCATGAGCCAATCTTCCCCAACGCGAATGGTGAGGTCGGAGTCAATATCACCCGTGGAGTCGGAGACGACTTGGCCGATATCTAGTTCTCTTTGGAGCGATCGCGCACTGCCCACATCACCGCGCTGAGCAATCACCGAAGTTTTTCGATTTACGTCTGACCAGTTACGCACCACATAGACGTTATAAAAACCTTGATCGCGCAGGTACTCCGCCATGGAAGAGCTAGCGTACTGATCCTCAGTGGCATTTTGTACGGCAATCTTGAGTCCACTGACAGTCCAGGCAGACGGTGGCTCGTAATAATTGATGCCATTGCTCGATGCCACCAGCTCAGCAGCTTGTGCATCAAAGTACGTACGCATCAAATCGCTACTAGCGGCTGGATCAGAGAGCCAGTAGCTGGCACTGTATTCTTCCGGGTCGCTAAATCTCCCTGGGAGCATCACCATCTGCAGGTCTTGACTATCGAGCTTGAGACCAAATCCTGCTAGTGCCAAGAGTTCCTCTACCGTGAGGTTGGTATCAATGTGCTCCTGCAAAACGCGCACGATTTGTGGAAGTTTGGTGAGGATGGTGGGATTCATCATCCGTTGGCGAAGTGCCTTCAGCAAAATTTGCTGTCGTTGCACTCGGCCAATATCGCCGTAGGAGTCTTGGCGGAATCTCGCAAATTGTTCGGCCTCGTCACCGTTTAGGTTTTGCAACCCCGGTTGCAGGTCGATCACTAAGCCTTGGGTTTTATCCTCATACTGCATGGCTTTGGGTACCAACACCTCAACACCACCCACAAGGTCCACGATCTCCTTGAATGCAGCCGTACTGACCCGTACATATCGATCAATATTGACGTTGTCAAAGTTGTGCATCACCGTTTGTGCGGCGAGCTCAGGACCACCTTCAAAGTTAGCCTGGTTAATTTTGTCAATCCCATATCCCGGAATTTCTACCCGTGTATCACGGGGAATGGACATCACATTAACGACCTGCTCTTCAGGATCCACACGCGCTAACAAAATAGTATCTGTACGACCGACGAGAGACCCGGCCGCCGCACCAGGCACATCGTGAGCCTCATCCAAGCCCATGACGAGAATATTGACAGGGCGAGAGACCTGATAGCGAAAGCCTGAGCGCCAAAGGTCTGTGAGCGGTGGTGCCACTGTTTCTCCGCTGACTTGCCGAGGCAGTGGAAATGTCAACACGGCCAAGGTACCCAAGCCTGCGGCGGCGAAGGCGGTAGATCCAAACATCGCCGCCCAAAATGCACCCTTAACGATTTTAGGGAGTTTGATCATGGGAAATTTAAAGCGGCGTTTGGACTGGGATGGCAGTGTTTGGCCCTGATTTTCTATGGGCTGACCAAAGGGCACAATGGCCGGTGGAACTTCTCGGTATACCGTGCGTGAAGCCACTTGTGGCTGTGTTGGCTGAGGATGTATTGCCTGAGGAATAATAGTTTCGCTATTCCCTGCTGATGGCTCCTCTGATAAAAGGCTGCCGGTTAGGTTGCTCTGGGTGATTTTGGGTGTGATTTTGGGCGTGATTGTGGGATGTTCAGCCACATAGGCTTGTATGTTGGCATCTTTTGTGGTCGAGGGACTTTGTGTGGTTGGGGAGGGGGCTGTGATCTCGTCTACTGTGATCTCGTCTATCTCGTCGCCCGCCCGCGTGTGGCCGTTGAGATGTATCTCAGGTTGCTGAATGTTATGCAGCAATCCGTTGTTCTCTAATGTGTAGGTTGGCGTAGCTGGTGTGCCGGGTGTAGCTGGCGTAGCCGGTGATTGCGTGCTTTGGCTAGGCTCACTGGCTTGTGACGTATCTGTGATTTGCAACGCATCTGTGGCTGGTGATGCATCTGTAACAGTCGCCTTAGTTTGTGCTTTAACGCCTTTTTTAAACCTATTTTTTAAGACATTTTTGGCGCGTTCTTTTACGTTGCCTTGATTAGGGGGCACTGAGGGCACAGACGATGATGAGGTGGCTTTAGCGGGTAAATGTGCCTCTTGGTCGCTAGGCTGAATAGTCATTGCTAGAGCGCGCGCAGGATGAAGGTTGGCAGGATAGGGCTGAACTGCTTTGAAAACGCTGTCGCCGTTGCTGGCTGTTGTCGTTTTTTTGGTGGCTGGTGTGCGTCTGACGTGGCTGTGATTTAAGCGCTGCGGAGGCTTAAGTCCTGTATTGACTGAGGAAGTAGTGATTTAAGAATTTATCAAACCATGAGGGGCTAGCAGGTGATCTGTAGGGCAATTTTTGCTGAGATTTGTTGCAATGGCCTAGTTACCGTTCTGATTGCCGTTAAGGGGCCATCGTTTGTAGTACTTCCAGCATCCGTCGGGACGGTGTACCCGGAAGGTTCTACGAAATTTCGCACTTTTGTATTTTATTAATCAATTGTTAAGAGAATTATAGCTTGTGCTTCTCCTTTGGGCGGTAGGATAGACCGGAATCTTTGATGGCACAGTACTGTTATGGCGCGTTTTATACCCATTATTTTGGCTGGCGGTAAGGGCGAACGCTTTTGGCCAGTGAGTCGGCTAAAGTACCCGAAGCAGTTTCTGTGCTTGGATGGCGGTGATAGATCTTTGCTGCAGGCGACGGCTGATCGCTTGCTCCCATTGGCGAGTTGGGATTCGTTGTTTGTCATCACAGCCTCACATTTGGCAGAGGGTGTGCGCGCGCAACTGCCTGATATGCCGGACGAGAATATTTTAGTGGAGCCCCAAGGCCGAGATACGGCACCTGCTGTGGCTTGGGCCACGATTGAAGTTGCCAAGCGCTACGGTGATGATGCGGTGTGTGGCTTTTTCCCTGCCGATCACTACATCACTGATGAGGTGCGCTATTGCGATACGTTGCGAGCGGCCAGTGAGTTGGCGGTGAGTGAAGGGGCGATCGCAACCTTAGGCATCACGCCCACTTTCCCCTCCACCGGCTACGGCTACATCGAGCAAGGAACGTCTGCCGGCACATTTAGCGCAGGCACTGTAAGTGACTTGCCTGCCTATAAAGTCAGCCGCTTCGCTGAAAAGCCGGATAAAGCCACCGCTGAGAAATTTTTAGAGAGCGGTGACTATAGCTGGAATAGCGGCATGTTTATTTTCCCGGCAGCGGTGATGCTCACTGAGCTGAAAGCACATGCACCGGAGATGACCCAGGCCCTGATGGACAAAGGTGTCGATGCCTATGCCACCTTAGAAAAGCTCAGCATCGACTACGCGGTGATGGAAAAAACTGACCGTGCCTATGTGGTCCCCGCTAACTTTGGTTGGGATGATTTGGGCGATTGGAATGCAATTGAGCGTTTGCAGCGAAAGCTCCAAGGTGATGTGCAAAACGTGGAAATGTGTCAGCACGTCGGTTTAGATACTGCTGGCAGTATTCTCTACAGTGCTGATCCCGACGAATTAATTGTCACCATCGGCTTAGAAGATGTAGTGGTGGTTCGGGATGGCAATGCAACTTTAATTGTTAAGAAGGATCGCACCCAAGAAATTAAGAAAGCTGTGAAAACGCTGGGTGTGGAAGACAAGTTCCAACACTTGCTGTAATTACAATCGTACTTACATTAATCCACAGCTATCAATCCACAGCTATAGCGCTTTATTTTTAAACGCTGTGGCTGTGGATTGATGCTATTGGGGGTTGTTGGTGATCGCTTCCCTCTGCCCCTCTATATCCTGTGTGTCATATGGATATATTTATCACCTAATAACTATTTTAGGCCCCGTGTGGTGGCTCTTCGTTTCTCTTTTGAGGTCCATACGGCAGTTTTTTCGCCATTTTTGAAAATTTTGAGATGGATGAAATAGTGGATTAGAATTACGGTAAATTTGAGTATATTTACGGAATACTTTGCTCCTTAAAAGTAATCAAAAAACTTTGGTTTCTGATGTATGAGAACCCGAACATTTGTGTTCCGCAAAGCTTTCTGTTAACTCGTTTTTTTCCCCTTATTTATTGATCTCGCTATGGCATTTACCCCCGTTTCAAAAGCAATTTTAGCCGCCGGTCTGGTGGGCGCTGGCTTGATGCTCGGTACGTCTGTAGGTGCGCCTGTGAGTGCATCTGTCTTAGTGGATCCCATGATTCGGCGAGAGGGCAGTCAACCCGCTGCGGTACCTGCCGAACTGCCTGCTGACAGTGGCAGTCAAAATATTGTTGAGATTGCCAGCAGTACAGATGACTTCGGCACTCTGACCGCTGCCATTCAGGCTGCTAACCTGACAGGGATTTTGTCTGCAGAAGGTCCTTACACTGTGTTTGCCCCTACAGATGCTGCCTTTAGCGCATTGCCTTTAGGGACGTTAGATGCCTTGTTGATCCCTGAGAATCGAGACTTGTTGGTCCAGCTGCTGTATAACCACGTCGGTTACGGTGATGTCACCTCAAACCAACTGGTCCCTGGCTCGTTTGCGACATTCGACGGTGAGGTCAGTGTTGGTGTCTCCCCTAATGGTGTGATGGTCGGTGGTGCCAATGTGGTACGGGCCGATGTCGATGCTACTAACGGTGTCATTCATGCTGTGGATAAGGTTTTGCTACCTGCAGGTTTCGAGAATCAACTGCAAGCACGTATGACGGGTGAGCCCACTGAGAGTGCGACGACTTCTACGACTTCCACCTCTACTACTAGTGATGGCTCGTCTAGCACGACGTCGATTACTCGAACGACGACCTTGCAAGAGACCGCCATTGATCGCTCGGTAGCACCTGCGGCAACACCTGCACCTGAGGCGTCAGAGCCTGCTGAGCAAGAAGCGGTTGTCGAAGAGCCCGTTCGTGGCCTTTGGTAATTGTTAACATCGCTTAGTCAGTCCATTGAACTACGGCTAATCTGGGTTGTCAGGGTTGTGTTGCTTACAAAGTTAGTTGAGTCGGAGCGTTGTCATGAAGCGGTTATCAGACCATCGCACTGGGTGGAATTGGGTGAGGAACTGCCGGTTGCAGGCAGGCCGGTTTCAGGCAGGCCAGTGTCAACAGATGGATCGCCATTCTCAGCGAATGGTGCTGATGATAATGGGAGGATTCGTCGGCTTAGGGGTGGGTCTCCTGCTGGCTACGCCTGTGTCGGCGGAGGCCTCCCTTCAAAACGCGCAGGTTAGCAACGAAGCCAGCGGCCATGATAGTCCTGATGCTGTAAATCCACCCGCTGCTGTTGAGTCAATCGCAATCGACTCAACAGCAGCCAGTTCAGTGGCTGCTAATAGCCGAGTCGTTTTGAGCTTGGCAGAGCGTCGGGTGTATCTGTACCGCAACAATATGCTCATTAGCAGCTACCCCGTCGCGGTAGGAACTGACGAAACCCCCACTCCCCAGGGGCAGTTCACGGTCTCCCAAATGGTCGAAAATCCTGTTTGGCAAAGCCCTTGGACCGGTGAAGTACATGAGCCGGGGCCTGATAGTGCCTTGGGGTTACGTTGGATTGAGTTTGCTACCAGTCCAGAAGGTGCGTTTGGTTTTCACGGAACGCCAACGCTGGATTCCATTGGGCACGCTGCCTCGAATGGTTGTGTGCGTATGCGGAATGAGGATGTGGTTGCCTTGTTTGCTCAGGTTAATGTAGGGACCCCTGTGATTGTTCAGCCTTAGTAAGAATCAGTTAGGAAGCAGTGATGCGATTATCCAACACCAGAATGCGTAGCTGTTTGACCGGTGGGGCCGCTGTCCTTGCCAATGTTCTTGCAGGTGTGATCGCAAGCCTGACATTGGCACCAGCGTCCATGGCGACTGCTATCAAGGTGCCTGAGGAACGTGCCGCCACCATTCAATCGACATCGACTGAGACCGCGTCCGACGCCTCCTATGCGTTAAATCTGGTTTTGAGTCTGTCGGCACGTCGGGTGGCGGTGTATCGCGGTGAAATGCTGGTGGCTAGCTATGCGGTGGCCGTTGGCCGCGAAGGCTGGAATACGCCGACCGGTGAATTTAACGTGTTCCAAAAGCAGACCAATCCTGCCTGGGAGCATCCCTTTACCGGTGAAGTATTGCCCCCTGGCCCTGATAACCCTTTGGGTGCGCGGTGGATTGGTTTTTGGTCTGATGGCACGAACTCGATTGGCTTTCATGGCACGCCAGATGAATCGGTGATTGGGAGTGCAGTGTCCCATGGCTGTGTGCGTATGCGTAATGAAGATGTGCTGGCTTTGTACGAGCAAGTTGGATTAGATACGCCTGTCACCGTCTTGCCGTAAGCAGATTTTTTTGTAAAAACGCTACGCTGGGAAAATCTTGTTTCTCTAGCTTTTAAAAGCGGTATTGATTGTTGACTTCTATGCTGAGCAAGTTTGCTCAAAAGGCTACCGAGTCCCTGGCACTCTTTAAAAATATGCCTCGGTTGCTGCGATTGGTTTGGGCTGCCGCGCCTGGGGCTTTAATGATTAGCCTAGTGCTGACGCTGACCAGTTCATTGATGCCAGCGACTCAAATCTATATCAGTAAGCTGATTGTGGATCGGGTGGTGGAGCTGGTGGGTGCGGGCGTGGCACTTGCAGAGATGACTCAAGTGTTGATGCCGCTGGTGGGTGCGGGCTTTGGCTTTTTGCTGTTGCAAGCGTTTTTGGAGCAGCTGGATGGTTACAACACGCAGGTGATGAGCGATCGCTTCTTGTTGTATGCCAATACTCAGCTTCTGCAACAGTCCACCCGGCTAGATTTGGCGCACTACGAATCACCCGAATTTCACGATATTCTCAATCGCGCCCAGCAGAGTGGTAGCAACTATCCCATGCGAGTGCTTAGGCTATCGCTGAAGTTACTCGGTCAGGTGACTGGGCTCTTTGGTCTGTTGGCTCTGCTGTTGCGATTTAATCCGTTGGTGTTTGTGCTGTTGCTGCTCAGTGCCCTCCCCACGTTTTGGGTGAGTATTCGCTTTTCCGAACGGCGCTTTTGGATGACCCGCCGTCAAACCCCGAGTCGTCGCCTAGCGGATTACTTCGGCAAAATTCTCACCGAGCCGCAGTTCGTTAAAGAGGTGCGACTGTTTAACTTAGGCAGTTACTTAGTCGAGCAGTATTACGACATTCGCGATGACTTTAACGAAGAATCGAAGCTGTTAGCCCGCAAGCAGGCGATCGCACAAGTCACGCTCAAAATTATTTCGGCAGTGGGCTTTTACGGGGCCTATGCCCTGGTGCTATGGGAAACCCTGCGGGGCTTGGTGACCATTGGTGATCTCACCCTATATGCCGGGACGTTTCAGCAGGCGCAGTCAGCGACTACAGGTATTTTGCTCAGCATTGCGACCCTTTACGAATTCAATTTGTATGTTTCCCAATACTTCGAATTCATTGATTTAGAACCGCAGGTCATCAATCCACCCAAGACGAAGCTCTTTCCCTCACCCATACGTGAAGGGCTCGTTCTGAAAGATGTGTACTTCACCTACCCTGGTAGCGAGCAGCCCACACTAAAAAAAATCAACCTGACGGTAGCTCCCCAAGAATGCATCGCTTTGGTCGGGCTCAACGGCTCAGGAAAAACCACGCTGCTCAAGCTGTTAACGCGCCTATACGATATCGATCGAGGGCTGATTGCCATGGATGATATTCCACTCAGCGCTTTTGCCCTCAACGATCTCAGACGCAATATAGGTGTCTTATTCCAGGACTTTGCCCGTTACGCATTGACCGCTAAGGATAATATCGGCTTTGGTGATTTATCGAACCGAGAGGATGAGGAACAGGTGTTGCAGGCCGCGATTGATGCCGGTGCCTCGTCTGTTATTACCGGATTAGAAGAGGGCTATGACACGGTGCTTGGCAAAATGTTCACCGGTGGTGTGGATCTCTCGGGCGGTCAGTGGCAAAAGATTGGCCTAGCACGGGCGTTTATGTCCCAGGCACAGGTGCTGATATTAGATGAGCCGACGGCGGCGGTAGATGCGATCGCAGAACACGACCTGTTCGAGCGTTTCCGCCAGCTCACCCAAGGCAAAATGACCTTTCTCGTGAGCCACCGATTTTCCACCGTGCGTATGGCTGATCGCATTGTCGTGCTAGAAAATGGCGAAATTATTGAAACCGGCACCCATGAGCAGTTAATGGCGAAAAAAGGCCGGTACGAGGAGATGTTTCGACTGCAAGCCGAGAGCTATACCACCGTATAAAAATCTGGCCAAATCGTTGTCTGCACTACCCTAAACCCATTGTTTTCTCGTTAGGATAACAACGGCAACTTTATTCCCTGTAGAATTTCCGATGGACATTAGGTTTAAGCTTTGGATTGGCGTTTTTGGTTTACTGCTCACACTTTGGTTAGCTGTGAACTTTTTGGTGTAACCCCGAAGCCAACCCTTCCCTTTCATGTTGAGGGATGAACTGTAGGAGCACAGCCATGCTGTGCTCTTTTTTCTGTTTCTAGGGGCACAGCATTACTGTCATGGTGATGTCGCTTGATACAGCTTTAAGCAGCCTTAAACAGCCCTTCCCAGTTAATTGCAGCAGGCCGATTGCCTTTACTAATAATCTCAAATGCCTTGTTTTCAGAGGCTGAGCTGTTGAGGGCTGCCACACAAGCTGCCGCCACGTCGATGCGGCTTGCTTGCCCGTTCATCGTATCGCCTGTTCCAATCTCGACCCCTAGTTTGCCTGCCGTTGTTGCTTTTACAAGCGTATTAAAATCTCGTGATGTGTAAGGTCCATCCGTCAGCTGACCAGGGCGAAGAATCGTATAGGGCAATCCCGATCGCAACAGCGCTGTTTCACCTTTGCCCTTGGCATCCAATACGCCATAGGCATTGAGGAGCGTGTACGGAAAGTCATCTTTGCGGGCGACACCGCAAGAGGAGACAAAAACAAATCGCTGTAATGTATCCGGTGCCGCTTGCACCAGGTTACTTACGCCAAGAGCATCTACGGCTTCGGGCGTATTGCGCGCGTGGGCATTGCGAAAGCCTGCATCTAAATAAATTTTGGCCCAGTTTGCAGCCTGCTCTAACGGATTACTGCCAAGGTCAACATCAAAGTCCCATCGGTTGGAGGGCAGGGCTGTGGTACCCGTCGTGCAAATGATGTGGGTTACCCCTTGAGTAGCGGCTCCGAGGGTTTCACTACGTCGAATATCGCCCACGGCAACGTCCACTTTGCCCGCGAACATGTTTTCAGCCTTAGTTGTATTGCGAGTCAGCACTCTTACGGGGTAGCCTGCCGTCAGCAAATTAGCTACGGTGAGTTGCCCAACGCCGCCAGTGGCACCAGCCACCAGTACCAAAGTATTGCTGTTATCAGTTGTGTCTGAAGCGGCATCGTTTGGCGTGGCATTATCTGAATTGGAAGGTGTTTCAGCAGTCATGAAATATTCCGTAGGTTAGGATGCTGGGGTAAAAAGCTTGAATGCGCAAAAATTGACTCGGAATTCTGTATTTTTTAGCTTTATTGATTTTATTGAGTGGATTAGCCGATTTTTCCTAATAAAAATTGGTGTAGAGAGCTGATACGCATCACTTAGCGACTGGCACAACCGCTGTTAGTCTATTTGTTAATCTATCGTTATAAAGCTTAAACTCTGTTACGAGAGGCGATGCCCCAGTTAATGCTCAGGCAAGTATCTGGTAATTGTCAGGGTTTTGTCTAGCACCCATTGAAAGAGTTTCCATTGAAAGTAGTTACCAGCGAACTATCTTTTTCGTAAGCCCTTTTTTGTACGACACGTTTTGCTGTTACACGACGATATTGAAGCACCACATTTGAACCATGCTCAAGCCGCCCTCTCAAAAGACAGTCTTGAACGAGTCGTCTGCGCATAAAACGCCTAATACAGATATCGAAGCTGCCCCCAGTACAGGCTCTGAATCTCCCGCTTCGTCGGTTACCGCAGAAGCTCCGATTCAGACTTCTCAGTCCACGACTCAACGCCGCTCACGCTGGTTCCGGTGGTTAGATGTTCGAGGGAAAACGGCTCAGAAAGCAGATGTTCATGCAGAAGCCCACATGTCAGAGACCCAATCCTCAGAGTCTCAATCTTCAGAAGTACAGACGTTAGCAACTTTCTCGCTTCAGAGTCAGGCTGATGAGAGTCGTTCTAAGGCTGTAGCGGTAGGGAGTGCGACAGACTCGACAGGCGCTACCCCAGGGACGAAACCTAAGACTGATGTAACGGCTCAGGCAGACAAAGAAGCGCCTAAAAAACGAGTCAAACGGTTTCCGACTATCCCCACAGGCAAAGCTGCGGCTTGTCTTGGAATTTTAGCGGCAGGGTCCGGGCTGGCCTTTACCCAGGTCGCTCCGACCGATATTCAGGCTGCGGTACTGCCTGAAAAATTTGTCCCCGAAGTCCCGCTACGCCGCTCGGGTGATCCTGCCGTTGAGCCCTTCGGGATTCAAACACGCAACCTATTTCTGACTAATCAGATCTTTTATCGCAAAGTAGAAGCGCTGGCGCGTTTGTCCGGCGGCGTGATTGCCCCGTCCGCTAAACCATCCGCTAAACCATTGGGGACAACGGGCAAAAAATCTGGTGCTAATGCCGGTGCTACTTCAGCGGGTAGTTCAGGTGCTAAAGCTAGTAGTGCAGGTGCTAAGCCGTCCTCCGGCACAACTGGTGCTGCGGCGACCGGGACGGCGGCGGCTAAGGACAAGGATGACCAGGTGGTAGCTGCGGCTCCTCCTGCACCTAAGGTAGAACCCGCGCCTTTGTTTACAGGAACCACTATCGATAGCGTGTTAGAAATGCGGGTCGCTGTGGCTAAAGATGTTGGGGCAATCTCATTTGCGACATCCAGTGGTGGACTCCTGACCGACCTAGATGGCAATGTTCTAAAGTCATTGCCTGCTGAAACTGCTGCCTATGCCGAGGAAGGCAACGGTGTGGTTGTCGATGGTGAAACCCTACCCAGTGCTTTTTGGGTGTATCCAGAAGATGGTGGTTATGTGGCGATTGGGAGTAGCTGGTATCGCGGAAGAGTGCTCATTGCCCAGCGCGAGCGAGGGCTGATTGCGGTGAACTACGTGCTGTTGGGCGATTACCTTTACAGCGTAGTCGGGACTGAAATGTCGCCTGACTGGGCGATCGAGTCCTTAAAGGCCCAAGCCGTGGCTGCTCGCTCCTATGCCCTAACCCATAACATTCACCCCGCCAGTGAACAATATTTTGATTTAGACAATACCCAGCGGTTTCAGGCTTATAAGGGTATTGGTCGGGAAGCCGATACGACTCAAGCTGCTGTGCAGGCGACGGCGGGTGAATTTATTAGCCATGACGGCGGTATTGTGGAATCGCTATATGCCGCGTCCCAGGCCATTGTGGACGATGCCCATAAGGGCAGTGGCATGAGTCAGCTGGGGGCCAAGGACTTGGCTGAACAGGGTTACAGCTATACGGAAATTTTGGGCCATTACTACCCAGGGACTGGCTTAGGCCGTATTGAAACTGACCCAGAATAAATAAAATCGCTGGGTTTGCTTTGACGCGTCCTCTTTTGTCGGCTGGGCTTGTTTTGCCCCAGGCCCAGCTATCTAAAAAATAAGGCTTGCACCACCCAGACGGTTAGCCCTAAAAATAGAATAAATAGGAGCCATGCAAAGCGATCGGCGCTGAATCCCTGCACCAACATTGCCATAGCTGGGATAAGCAAGCTTAAAAAGAGTGCTAAGAAAATGATGCGGAAGATCATTACGATCCGTTTGCGTTTGCGCGATCGCCGAAAGGCTTTCAAGTAGGCAAAGCGAATATTGACTTCCGAGTTTTCTGCGTCGATAGTGTCCTTATTTTCGGGAGCGGCTTTTGTCACCTCTAGGGCCTGAGCAAACATTTTCTCGGCCTCATTCAACCGACCCTGTTCCTTGTATAAAAAGGCCAAATCGTTCAGGCTTTTAGCCACGGTGGGATGATTCTTCCCTAACCCCCGCTTGTTCATTTCAAGGGCTTGTAAGCACAACGACTCTGCTTCCTCAAATCGTCCTTCTTCCCCATATAGCTGACCTAGATTATTGAGACAGCGGGCCACATCGGCTTCGCTGCTATTAGGATTTCGCTCGGCAATCGCTAATGCTTGCTTGTATAAAGGCTCAGCTTCTTGAAAGTAACCCTGCTGGGTGTAGACCTCAGCCAAGTTACTCAAGGCTTTGGTGACCACAGCCGGATCTTCCCTGAAGCTCTGCTCACAAATTTGCAATGCTTTGAGGTACAACGGTTCTGCTTCGCTAAACCGGCACTGGGTTTTGTACAAGAGTGCCAAGTTATTGATGCTAGTGGCCACATCGGGATGGTCTTCCCCAAGGGTGCGATTGTTGATGTCTATTGCGAGCGTGTAAAGCGGTTCGGCCTCCCGAAAGCGATCTTGCCCGGAGTACACATTGGCCAAATTATTGAGATTTTTTGCCACCATCGGATGGTTCTCACCCAAGTTATGGACAGTGATGTCTAGGGCCTGTTTGTAGAGCGGCTCCGCCTCCCGAAAGCGGTTCTGTGATTTGTACAGCAGGGCTAAATTGTTCAGGCTATTGGCAATGGCGATGTGTCTCTCACCGTAGCTTTGCCGGGTGATGGCAAGCTCCTGCTGGTAAAAGGGCTCTGCCTCTGCAAAGCGGCCCTGGCTAGCGTAAATGTTGGCTAAGCTATTACAACCTTTGGCCACGGTGGGATGGTTTTCACCCAGGGTATTTTTAGTGATCGTTAACGCTTGTAGGTGGAGCGCTTCTGATTCACTAAAGCGATCTTGGTTGGAATACAAAAGTCCTAAGTTATTCAGTCCTGTGGCCATAGTGATGTGGTCTTCGCCCAGGCTTTTTTTGGTGACTTCAAGGGTTTGTAAGTAGAGGGCTTCGGCTTCTTGGAAACGATTTTGACTGGCGTAGACATTGGCCAAGTTATTGAGGCTATTGGCGATATCAGGATGGCCTTCGCCGAGTTGCTTTTGAGACAGTTCTAGTGCTTGGGTGTATAGGGCTTCAGCCTCGCTGAGTCGGTTTTGAATGGTGTATACATGGGCCAAGTTATTGAGGCTTTTGGCGATGTCGCGGTGGTTGTTCCCGAGTCGATCACACAGCGTTTTATGCGATCGCTGCGCCCAATGATGGGCCTCTTCAAAAATATCTTGGCTACTATAAAAACGTGTGATGCCACCAAATAGGGCCTCGATTTGCTGATCGGGCACCTGCTCAAGGTGGTCATTCAGCACCGCTTTGAGGTGTGGAATAGCCGGGGCCACCTTGGCCAAATCCTGTGGGGTGAGCCCATGGTCGATAGTCTCGGCATAGTCTGCAAGCCCAATAATGTAGGCTTGTTCCCATCTATCTGGTGTGCCACCATAGCGCTGCTGTCCAGTACGTTTTCTCCCCGATTGGCGAACCCGTTTTGCCAACAAAAATGATTGACTCAGGGGATGTAACCGAAACTGACTGCCGCTGCCCTTTTGGGCCAGCCGCTGTACAAATTGTTGGGTGCAGGCCTGCTCTTTGGCACTGGTCAGGACGTTGCCTGTGAGTTTTACCCGGGCTGCGACGCTGTCTACCAGGGAGATAGGGATATCTCCAGGGGCAAATAGGCTGAGCATTTTGCCCAGGTGTTGGGCGGGCGCACCGAGCTGTTGCCAGCACAGCTCAAAGATCGCTTCTACGCCTTGTTCAATCAGGGATAAGTCTGAAGAAGGCCGGTCAATAAAGACGACGGGGGCCGTAGAGGGACGGCGAAGGGTTTGGCGAGCGATGATTTGGGCTTCTTGGGTGAGCGTTTGGCTGACTTCCCCGACTGATAGAGACGTATTGTTGGCTAAGTAGCGACCCAATAAGCTAATTGCCAAGGGCAAATAGCCTACTTTCTTGCAGAGGGTTTTGGCCGCTGGTTGAGCCGTTGTGACCCGTGCCCCGACTAAATTACTGAGCCAGATTGCGGACTCTTCTCGACTCAGGACATCAAGATCTACAACAGTCATCAAAAGCTGATCGAGGGCAGTTTCCTCAGCGGTGAAATCAATCAGATCGGCTGGTGGTGGATGGATATCTATCTGGATGTCAGTGGCGTCGAGAGCTCCAGTCGTTTCATCTTCGGTAGCTTCAAAGTTTTCAGTTGTAAAGTCTTCAGCTTCAAAGTCTTCGGTAGCTTCAAAGTCTGGAATGATTTCAAAATCTTGGGCGGTTTCAAAGCTTGGCGTTAGCTGTATGTGCTGGTGTGTCTCATCTACCAGCTTGTTTGTTGTCTTTTGAGTAGAGTTGGAGGCTGTCGCACTTGAGGTGATATCGCGAGCGTTAATATCGCGAGAGTTTACATCGTGGGCATTGAGATTCTTGAGCTTGCTTGGCGTTGCCTCGCTGGGTAAAACAGGTTTCTCGGGTTCTGGCTGTTCTTCTTCAATTCCTGGGTGACGCAGGGTCAGCAGGCTTAAGAATCTTTGCGGCAGTTTGTCTAGTAGTGCCTGAATCTCATGGGTGTGAGCAATGTCATCAAATATGAGCAGTACCACCCCTGGCACTCTCCATTGTTTGGCATATTCACTGACCACATCAGCCAAACTTAGGCTTTGTTCTATTTCGGTTTGTGTGGGTGGGATACCCACGTGCTGTTGCACAAATTGAATAAGCTGTGTGAACGGATCCTTGCCACGACCCTCAATCCAGCAGATGCCGCCGGGATATTGCTGGCGATATTGGTGAGCGTACTGCATGGCTAGCTCGGTCTTACCTACGCCACTAATGCCGGCGATCGCCACCATCCCGCCCAGATTGGTTTGCAGTAGCTGATGTACGCGCTCTAATTCTAGGGTGCGCCCTAAAAATTGTCGATCTTCTCTATGGGGTAGATTCCACGGTATGCCATTGGTGGTGGTGCCGGCAGGTGTATTGCTGATGGGCGCGCTGGCAGAGACCTTGGCAATACGGGCAAAGCTGGGTGTGGTGGTCATCGGCGTGGTGCCCGTCCCAGATAGTTGGCTAGGTGTTGGTTGGCCTGGGATGGGTTTAGACATTGGTGTGGGCGTTTCGTTATCACTGGGTATGGCTGTTGGTTGCCCAGGCGACCTGGCCTCCAACTCCGATTGCTGATTATTAAACTCGTTTGTTTGCGCCACAATCTTCGTCCTTCAGACCCTTTATTACCAGTTATTCCCGCATTGTGAGTGGGACATCTCACAGGCGGCCTCATCCCAAAATTCTTTCCTAGTGTAGTGCTAGAGGTTACAGCCGGGGGATAGCGGCGGTTATCCCTATAAAAATCGTCTTATAAGGTGTCATAAACCCTCTTCTCAAAACCAATTGTGATGGATAAGCTAGAGATTAATAGGATGCTGGATAACACAGGTCGGACATAACAACTCGGACATCGGTGGTCATTTGGATTGCCTGCTGGATTGCGGCTATATGGGTGTGTGCTGTTTGCTGATGACTGTAGGATTTACTCGAAGACCTTGCCTTTATCACTTTTGAGACCCATGCTTTTGAGAAAGTTATGAAAGAGCCCATGACGCCTGCTTGGTCGCAGTCTGCCCATCATAATCGAGACCTTTATGCCGGTAATGCTAAATCACACGTCAGCCAGACGGCGGTGAGTTATTTATTTTGGATAGCTTGCTTATCAGGTTTTTGTGGGTTGCACCGTTTGTATAACGGTAAAATTGCTACCGGTTTATTGTGGATGTTCACCTTTGGCCTGCTGGGAGTTGGTCAGTTAGTGGATCTAGCCCTGATTCCTGGTATGGCTGAGCGGCGATTACAACAGCTCCGGAAAAGAAAACATCAAATCAGTCAATACGATACCCCTGGTCTTCCGGATGATTCCAGGGCGTCAGCGCCTCCACTAACCATTCAGCTTCTGCGATTAGCGAAGCGAAATAAAGGTCGCCTGACCGTTACAGACTGCGTTTTAGAAACAGGCTCTACTTTTGCAGAAGTAGAGGAACAGCTTAAAGAGCTGGTGAAATCTGGCTACGCTGCGGTGACGAATGATGTTGTTTCAGGTGTCGTCGTCTACGAAATTCCTGAACTGTTTGCTTCCTAGTTTTCTTGCTTGCTAAATTCCTGATGTGTTCTCCTCTACTACTTTGGGGGCCTTGAGTTCTTAGATGTCAGTCAAGTGGTTAAGTTCCTAGCTGTCAGTTAGCGACTTAGGGTTTTACCAGTTCTTTGGCGGCCTCGACAGCTTTCATCATGCCGTCAAAGCCAAGGGTGACTAAGAGGTACAAAATTGTGCTGGTTGCTGCAAAGCTAACGGTACAAATTGTGAGCCCACCCAAACTGATGGCACCGTCGTCATCTAGTAGACCAAATCCTGTGACAAAAATGCCGATTGCAGGCAGGGTATTTGTCAATGGAATCGGAATCATCATAGAGATAGACATGAGTGCGATCGCAATTCCAATCGCCATGCGACCCGCTCGGCTTGTACATACCGATGTGAGTCGAGGTCTGGCAATCGTTTCAATCCGCTCTAACCAAGGCACTCCCTGACGAATAAAGCCTTGGACAGTTTTTCGCTCGAAGCCCCGCTTTCGAAATTTTTCGGGTAACCAGGGTTGCTCAGAGCCCACAATGAGCTGAGCTGCTAGCAACAGCATTACCACCCCAAAAGGCGTGGAATAGCCTGGTGCCGGGATGGGCAATGCCGAGGGTAAAGAGAGCAGAACAAACAAGAAACCAAAGGTTCTCTCCCCTGCAATTTCTAGGATTTCATTGAGGGTGACATTCTCATTGGTGGCGTTAGGTCCTGGCTGCATGCTGGAAAAGCTCTCGCGAGTGCTGCTGTCCCTAATACTGTCTATCGGGCCATCGGCAACAGCCCCGTTAGCCAAAGAAGCCGGATTCTCACCACTGAGAAAGTATTTTTGTAGTTCTACAGATAGCCTGGCCATACGGGAAACTCGCTTAAAGCGTAACTTGGGGTCTACAACTGCTATAGCAATATATCAATAGCGAGCCAATTCCGGACTATTGGGGGTTTGCTACACGAGAGCTTTGCAAATCTCTACATATTGGATGTTCTTGATACAGACTTTGCTCCATAAACCCCTTTTGTATCGAAAATTAGGATTGAGCTTACCGAAATCTACAGATGTCAGTTTGTATATGAAGGTGTCAATGCCCCCAGCTCACCTCTCTTCACCCGTTATCAGGACATCGTATCGTCATGTTTCAACTACCTACCCTTTTGGCCTTTGCCGGCATCCTCTCAACGGTGCCCACGACTGGACCGGTTGCTATAGCCCAAGCGGTAGAGAGCTACACCGAGCCCGTGGCTGAAGATACTGCTGTGACAGAACTCATCAACAACAATGACCCAAATGAATGTGGTGTTCAGCTGGGTTATTTTGAAGGCGACGATTTTGCAAAGGTCGGAACCCAAA
This sequence comes from Cyanobacteria bacterium P01_F01_bin.53, assembly GCA_039186165.1. Classification (GTDB taxonomy): domain Bacteria; phylum Cyanobacteriota; class Cyanobacteriia; order Phormidesmidales; family Phormidesmidaceae; genus Phormidesmis. Next base: position 824 of record JBCDAG010000013.1, on the reverse strand, counting down.
GTGTGGAATCACTACTGGTGGATAATCCCTTACGTCTGTGCAATATCGTGACAGCAACCGATAGCGGCCAGACAAAAAATTTTAACTTTGTGGTGAACAATAGTGCTCTCTACAAAATCATTACTGAAAGCGAAACGGCGACTCCTGATGTGTCTGCTTCTGATGCCTCTGCGCCTGATGCCTTTACAGTGCTTGCTATCCAAATTGTGCCCATGGATGAGGCGGGTAATCTCGACCAATCGGAGACGATTCAGCTTTTAGAGATTGATGATGGTGCTTGTGAGGTCGATTCTCCTAACGATCCTCAGCAGGTCATCTGCGAATTTGTTGCAATCAGCCCGCAGCCCAGTGCTGCAATGGGAAGACTCACCTACGCTTTGTAGGCTTTTACGCTTTGTAGGCTTTTGGTTCTTTTCCCCTTTGGCCTTTATTCTCTTCAATTTTTATACAAACAAAATACCGGAGGTGATTGAGTATCATCTCCGGTATTTTGTTGAGCATTAGGCTCGATTGTCTTCACGAATCGAACGATTTCGAGAATGTTAGTGTCCTGGCGACGTTTTATATAAAACGTCGCCAGGACAGCAGTCATGCTTGAGACTGCTGCCCGATTCCTTAGTACTTGTAGGTCTCGTTCTTGTAAGGGCCTTCTACTGTCACATTAATGTAATCAGCTTGCTCGTGAGTGAGCTCAGTGATGACGCCATTGAAACCCTCGACCATGTAGCGAGCGACTTCTTCATCGAGCTTCTTCGGTAACAACTCAACGGTGATTGCCGCAGCTTGCTGATCCGCAGGCAAGTTAGCGAACTTCTTCTCGAATA
>JBCDAG010000012.1:0-38754 GCA_039186165.1 Cyanobacteria bacterium P01_F01_bin.53 | reverse complement strand
CGCTTTGTAATTCAGCCCTGTCACAGCACGCAGCAAACGCTCGTCTTTCTTGATTCGCTCTAACTTAAGCATCTGTTGCCGCTCACATCTCTTTACCCTGAAACTAGCATTACTGACCTAATTTCACAACAAGTCTATTGACTATAGACAACAGCATGGCTTACTGAATTTTCTTCTAAGAGACATAGCTGAACGTTGAACTATTCAGTGATTTAGAACTATCCAGACCATCTACCACTGCAATGAGTTCGTCTTGCTCATCGGACTTGAGGAAAATGCCCGTAGTACTGAGCGCGTTACCGAGTCGATACTGAGAGGCGTCACCCGAGAGCTGAATAACATCACCCTGCCATTCTTTGAAGTCTGCAATGCGAGCATAGTCACCCAGTCCGGCTGACTTGGCATCACCATCGTCGTAATAGGCGCCCTCAGTGCTGCCAAGCACAAAAAGATCGCCACCGTAACCACCAATCAAGGTGTCGATTTGATCTACACCATTGCTAGAGCCAATGCCATCTAGGATGTCATTGCCACCGAGGCCTTCTAAACGGTTGTTCTCCTCATTGCCTTTGAGCTGGTCTCCATAGTGGGTACCGATGGCATTTTCGATGTTTTTCAGCGCTTCTTGGCCGCCTTGGTCAAAGAACGAAATGCTGCCAGCATCCAAATCAATCTTGACGCCTGCATGGCGATAGGCCGTGGTCACAGTATCAATTCCGAGGCCACCGTCAAAACTATCGATGCCGTAGCCGCCATCTAAATAGTCGTCACCGTCGCCACCGTTGAGGAAGTCATCACCGCCGCCGCCTTTGATCGTATCGTTGCCGCCGAGGCCGTATAGCTTGTTGTCACCATAGCTACCGTAAATGCGATCGCCAAATTCAGTACCAATCGCATTTTCCACATTGCGAACGGTCTCCGCACCGCCCACATCAAAAAAGCTAATAAACTCACGACCCAAATCAATCCTTACACCGGCATGGCGATAGGACATCGTGACCGTATCCTCACCGGAGCCGCCATCAAAGTAGTCGTAACCATAACCACCGTTGAGGAAGTCATCACCGGAGCGACCATAGAGCAAGTCGTTGCCCTCCCCGCCACTGAGGAAGTCATCATCTCGACCGCCATAGAGCCGGTCATCGCCTTCATTACCGTAGAGGTTGTCTTCACCTTTACCGCCTCTGAGGACATCGTTGCCACGACCGCCCCATGCCAAGTCATTGCCTCTACCACCTTTTAGGGTGTCATGCCCCTCTTCTCCGAGGAGCAGATCATTCCCATCGCCACCGTGAACATAGTCATTATCCTCACCGGCATAAACCGCATCATTGCCACCAAGGCCGTAAATTTCGTCATCATCTTCAGTGCCGTATAAGACATCGTCTCCGTTGGTTGATTGACTAACCTCATCCGGTGATTCGACATCTGTGTTGATGCGATAGAGCGTGGTTGAGCCGCTAATTTCATTAGCAACTGCGAGCAAGGCCTCGCCCGTGGGGCTATCTTCCGCTGAGATAAAGGCAACCCCTTCAGGGCTCACATCCCCTGAGGTGCCCTCAACAACGCTCGCCTCCAAATCCTCGCTTTCAAAGTCACGGGTGTTAATGTACTGAACGAATTGCGCATCCGCAGGATTAGTGATGTCGTACACCACGATACCACCCGTACGCTCTAGGCCGATAAAGGCATAGGTGCGGCCATCGACCTCACCCACTGTGATGGCTTCAGGCTCAGGCCCTTTGTCATCACTGCGATCGTCAACAGCATCATTCTCTTCATCGTCAGAGTTGAAACCATTGGGCACCAAGATAGCCGTTATCTTTTCAAAGTCTGCGCCGCTGTCAAACACCAGTTTGCCATTGCCATCGCGAATCGAAAAAGATCGGCTGCCGTAGGCATACAGCTCATCAAAGTCTCCATCCCCATCGGTATCACCCAAGGTGTTGGTAACCTTCAACCGACCCAAATTTTCATCCTTTTGCAGCTCAGCCGCATTGGGAAACGCCGTGGGGTCAAGGTCCAAATCGGCAACCCGCTCTTCCTCATTGAAAACAACACCCTCTTCAAGAGTGACTTTTCCGTTGGCATCTTCTAAATCACCATCAGGACGAATGCGAGAGTCGCCTTCATTGGCCAGCACCAAGTAGGTTTTACCCTTGGCCTGGTAAGTGGCAATAGAATCTGGCTGGTACATGCCAAAAACGGGCCAGTTGCGGATATTAATCAGGCCATCTTTGTTGCTCGCATCTAGCTCATTGCCACGGAGCGAGTGATCCTTAAAGCCCAAGGGCAAAATCTCGACCGAGCCATCACTCAAGTCCACCTTGGCCAGGGCATTGTTTTCTTGCAAGGTCACCCAGGCAGTACTGGAATCGGCAGACACTGCGATGAACTCAGGCTCCAAATCCTCTGCAACAGTAGCGTCTTCTCCAGAGGCGTTTCTCCCAAATATGCGAACTCCTTTGGCAATCAGGGCTTCTTTAATGAGGTCTTCAAAGGAAGCAGTCGTCACGCTGGCGTTTTCAACGCCTTCTGAAACATCAATGATGCTAACTGAACCCACAGGGTCAACGGTATAGTCATCGTTGGGCTCTCCCTCATTGGCCACCAGCACCTTAGAGCCGTCTGGGGTAAAGGTCACCATGTCAGGCAAGGAACCCACGGTCACAAAGTTTAAAAACTTGCCGGATGTATTGAAAAAGACAATTCGACCCTCATCTTGCTTGGTGTCAGCTTCAACGGCAACGGCAACCCGGCCATTTTTTACCGCCACACTGTTCACACCGCCACCAAACATAGATAAATCGATGGAGTCGGTCAGCGTTATATTTTCAGGATCGGAGGCATCCAGTATGTCTATGGCAGTATTTGCACCGTTGGTGACAAAGAGCAGCTTAGAGTCTGGGTCAAAAGCAACAATCTCAGCTGCGCTATCGGCAAAAATTTTAGTTTGAAAGGTTCCTAATGAAGACAGTTGAATCGTTGACATCGTGGTTCAAAAAAATGTTGACAAAGGGAATGCGAGCAAAACAGCGTGGGTGCTAGCGGTAATGCTCTGAGAAGAAATCGTTTCTCAAACATCAAGCTGCGCTTCCGATAGCGCAGTCTATGTTAACGAAGAAACAGGTCAGCGAGACAGGTGAGCTGCACAACAAGTTCGAAAAGAGACAAGCCCAAGCAAACGATCTGAACTGGCAGACGATTCGCCTTGACTAAAAACAGGTAATGCAACCGAAAGTGTGGTGATAAAACGGCTTTACGGCTCGCGATCGCCCATCAACCCAAGAACCTAAAATCAGGCCATTAGGCAACTGCGACGGAACAAACACCCTAAACAGCTCTCAAAGTGTTGAAAAGTTCAGTATTAGTAACCGTAAGCGGGTGAATTAAAAATTACGCCAAAAACTCAAAAGGCACTTAGATCGTCAGTAAAAGGCCATTCATAAGACACTCAAACGGAATCAAAAAGTGCGATCGGCAATGGTGAAATACCCTGAGGAAATATCTTCTTATAGATGCGGTGAGGCTGTTGCTTAAGGGGCTCAAACAGTGAGTAAAGCGTTTACTTTTTGTGAGTCGTAGATGGCTTGTATCTATGTTCAGAAATGTCAGGTTCGGAAATGTCAGGTTCGGAAATGTCACTATCAAAAATCCTACGGCGCCTGCCATAAGGCCCTTGCCATAAGACGAAGGTAAGCGAACCGAACGCCTACGTAAACACCCTGCACTTGTGGGCACTTGCACATCCAAAGGGGCATCAGTGGATAGCGCTGCCAATCGGAGCATCTAACTTTCGGGAAATACTGGCTTGACTTTGACTAATGTAAGTCCGCAGGCCCGAGAATATCCGTAAGTTTATACAACTCACACTACACCAATCTAGAAAAGCATGAAGCGTTCATGTTGCTCTTTACAGATTATTCAAAGATGACGGTGTGATCATGAGGTTCTCCTATGGATCCTTTCACATAAACGGATTTAGTTGAAAGCGCTAGAGGAGCGCTGTATCAATCTATATATGTAGCTCTACATCGCCCTCTACATCGCTCTTTTTCTAGCTTTATTTAGGGGCTATTTAGGTGCTCCACTTAAGTACAAAGAGACCACTCAACGTAACAGATAAAACACCTTATACGGAGAAGTTTATGCCTGACCTAACGCTTATCTTCAATTTGTAAAAAAAGACACTGGCGAACTCTAACTATTAGCGCATTCCTGATAGAATTGCCTATCTGGCAGCAACATAGTTTACAGTCATACTGTTCCTATCTAAATAGACCTACTAGCAGCTATTGACTCTATTTATTTAAGAGTCTTGTCTTTTGAGAGATTTCACTTAAACTGTCTTTCATCCACACGCTATCTCTCAAACATAAGCCGTCTTTCATCCATGCGCTTAAGAGAGCTACACATGCCCGAGGATTAGAGAGCATGGGAGCTAAAGACAGTTGTTAAGGAACAGTGGTGAAGAAGAGAGTGAATTGAAAGCGCTACCTGAAAGGAGGTCTATTTTGTTTAAGAGAAGGTTATGTAAGAAAGAGAAGGTTATGTAAGAAAGAGAAGAAAGCAGCATAGTCATTATTAAATGGTGAGTATTAATCTAACTCATGCTTTAACAGTTGAACACCACTCACTGCTGATCGGATGCTCTATATTATCGGCTTATGTCCTGGCTGATTCAAGGTTTGCGTCGCACGATATCCATTACCCCCTGTTGAGTCACTCAACCCACAAAAATTATGTTAGGTAAACACGCTCTAGGCAACAAACGCTTCCCAAACAAACGCTTCCCAAATAAGCAGTCCCTCAACAAACAGTTAGCTCGCATGGCGTTGGTTGGATTGCTAGGGACTTTTAGCACTCTGGGTGTGGGCTGTGCAGCGACCCGTTCATTATTTTCCCCGTCGTCCGTGGCCTCTGGTGGAGACGCCATTATTCTGACCGATGTTGACTTTGATCCAGACTCATTGATCCCAGAAACTCAACCAGTTGCGGACTACTTAGGCAGCAAGTTAGGCCGGGCAGGCATCTCCAAGGGAGAGGTCAACATCGCACCGGATGTTGCAACGGTCGCAGAATGGATGGAATCAGGTGAGGTCAACCTTTACTTTGATAGTGTCTATCCAGCCATGCTGGTAATGGAGCAATCCGGTGCCAAGCCAATTCTGCGTCGATGGAAAGACGGTGTCCCTGAATATGGCACGTTTTTTGTGGCCCGCGCAGACAGTGGACTGAGTGAGTTAGATGAGCTGCAAGGAAAGATGATCACCCTGCAAGAGCCTAGCTCCAGTTCCGGGTTCATGTTTCCGATGGTGTATATGCTCGAAGCAGGCCTTAACCCGGTAGAAAAAGCCGAGCCTAACCATACGGTTGCAGAAGATGAAGTCGGTTATGTGTTTTCCGGGCAGGAAGACATCACCATTGAATGGATTTTAGATGGTCGTGTAATAGCGGGTGCCGTTGACGATGAAACCTGGGCAGATCTCTCTGACGAGGAGAAATCTCAACTCAGCATCATCGCAGAGACTGATAAGTTTCCTCGGCATATGGTGCTAGCGGGGCCCAAGCTCACCCCCAAACAAATAGAGACTTTGCAATCTGTCATGACCGGGATGGATAACAATCGGGCGGGGAAAGAGGCCTTGGAGTTTTTTAGTGAAACCGCTCAGTTTGATGAATTCCCAGAAGGTGCGGAAGCTGAAATCGCCCGTTTGGCCGGTGCCTATGAGCTCTTGCAAAGTCATCTGGCGAGCCCAGAGGCCACAGACCTAGACGAGGAGCCTGCTCAATAGCGCCTTTTCCATAACTTTTCAGCATTAAGCTTTACAGCCCATAGCTTTTGACAGCCCACCGTTTTACAGCTAACAGCTTTGAAGTCTTGCTTCTTAAAATCCTTTTTCTTAAAACTTTCTTACTAAAGCCCCCTTAGTTCCAGTGGGTTTTAGTCACCTTCTCTCTTCATTACCTGCCTAAATCACCTGACCTGATTAAATCACCATTTCCTACTACTAAAATCACCATGGCCGAAGCTGTTCCCCAAACGAGTTCCTCTCAATCGTCCAGTGTCTCTCGCGCTAGCACCGTAGAAGGGATGACCCAATCTGCCACACAAGTCGACGTGGCCCCTCAAAGATCGCTCCAAGCGCCCTTTACCAGCAGTGTTTCTGTTGACGACATCGCTGGCAATGGCACCGCTGCCAAGCGGGCCAAGGGTATGGGTATCAGGCGATCGCAACGGCTAAGGGGCGGCAGTGCAAACAGTGGTAGTTCTGAGGGTATTGGCAGAGGCACGAGTCTACGGTTAAGGCTGCTGCAAACGGTTTTGCCGGTGGTGCTGATACCGCTTTTCCTTGCCGGGTTGGCAGGCTATCGTCTGGTACAGCAGCGGACCGGTGATCGCGTACAGCGACAGCTGGCCAATCAGGCCCTGCTCACCAGTGAAGGCACCAATGCCGTTTTGGAAGAGCTGCTCACCGTCCCTCGCACCATCGCCGCGAGTCCTCTGGTGATCAATGAGGCGATCGCCGGTGCCCAACAGGTGAGGGAAGAGAACCTGGATGATATGCCGATTGCTGAATTGGAATCACAGTTTTCTGCAACGAAGCTACTGCGAGTCCACAACCGACTCAATAGCTATCTACAAGAGACCGCTAAAACCGCTGGCGTCTCTGAAATCTCGATTGCGGAAAGCCATGGCTACAATGTCGCCTACTCCCAACCCACCACCGACTTTGTGCAAAGCGATGAGGCTTGGTGGCAAAAAGGCCAAGAAGACGGACAGTGGATTGGCTCGCCTGACTTTAGCTATGCGGCGAAGGGCTTTACGGTAGAGCTTGCCCAAGCGATTAAGGAGCCCACTACAGGTAATGTGATTGGCGTTGTGAGGACGGTCTCTCCAACGCGAAAGTTTAGTTTGCTCGCGCAATACATTAAGCGTACGGGCATCAGTGGCTCACAGCGGGTGCAGCTGATCGATGGTCGCAAGCTCAAGGTGATTGATACGCTCACTGCTCAGGGCTTCGTAAAAAAGCGGGACATCATTGGTGATGAACCTATTAAGCAGGCGATTACGGCATTTGTAACCTCGACTCAGGTGGATGAATCGGCGACCAAAACGCTGGAGAAAATGAAGCGTGAGAGCGATGTCAAAAATCTTTCCGTTGCCTTTTCCGATGACGATATAACCGTGGCTTCGTTCACGCATCGGGACCGTCAGTACAAGTTGGCCAGTATTCCCAACACGGCCTGGGTGTCTATTGCATCCATGAAAACCTCAGAAATCTCTGCCTTGGGCAGTAGCCCGCTGTGGTTCTTAACGCTGACTACCCTCATTCTGGCCGGAGTGACCGGTGCCGTCATCCTGTGGCTTTCGCGTCAGCTCACAGCCCCGTTAGACTCCCTAGCGGCCCAAGCACGTCAGGTATCTGCAGGTGATTTTGATACCCTGGTAACCCCGAGTGGTACCGCCGAAACACGGATGCTCACAGAAAGCTTTAACCAGCTCGTGGTAAAGACTCGGGGCCTGCTGGATCACCAGAGAAACGAAACCCAAAAAGCCCAAATTTTTTCAGCGGTAACCGCGGCCCCGGCCAATACCCTGCTCGACTTAAGGGCTATTTTTGAAGATGTGCTGCCCGAAGCCAAGCGCATGTTGCAGGCTAATCGGGTGTTCTTTTACCCGGTGACACCTGAATTCTCTGTCCTATTGGCGTCAGAATCTGTGAACCCCGGCTTCCCGTCAACGCTACCGGCCTCTGCGGCCTGCGTCCCGCTATCGCTCTTTAGTGATCGCTCTAAAACATCCGCAGAAGCCATTAATGACGTGAGCACCGCAACCTTAGATGCTGGCCATCAAGACTATCTACGGGAGCTGGGGGTAGGCTCAACCCTGAGTGCCCCGGTCTTTAGTGACGGCGATATTTTTGGCTTCCTGATTGCCCATCGCAGTGCCCCCTCCCAGTGGTCGTCCTCCCAGGTGGACTTTATGACTCAGCTGGCCGCCCAACTCAAGCTGGTGATCGATCGAGTCAGCTCCCTGCAAAAGGTGAAAGAATCTCGCCGCATAGAGCAGGAATCTCGACAGGTCGCGCAAGAATCTCGCCAAATGGCTGAAGTTCTCACGGTTGAAAAGCAGCAGCTCAGCAGCAACCAGCAGCGACAACAAGCCCAACTCCAGGCCCAGGTGAGTGCCCTGGTGAATGATATTCAAGGGGTTTCCCAAGGCGACCTTACTGTACGGGCACGGGCGGCTGACGGCGAGCTGCAAACGGTTGTCGATGGATTCAATCAAACGGTGGCGCGACTACAAACGCTGGTAAACCAGGTGCAGCAGTCAACGGTTCAGGTCAACACCTTTTTGAGCCAGAACGAAGCAGCCGCAGCCCAATTGAGTCAAACCACCGGTCTCCAAACGCAAGAAGCGAAGCGGACATTGGCGTCAGTGCAAGAGATGACCGGAGCAATGGACGGCATCGCCCAAAACGCGCAGTCTGCTGCCGCCACAGCGCAAACCGTCTCCACCACCGTTCAAGACAGCGAAAACGCAATGGAACTGACGGCTGCGCGCATTGAGCAGCTCAGGCGCGTTTCCACCGCTGCGGTTAAGCAAATTGAGGGCTTAGGGCGTTCGGGGCAGCACATCGGCCAGGTCAGCACCATGATTCGCGAACTCGCCAATGAAATTAGCATGCTCTCTCACCAGACGCGCTCTGAAACACAGGGAGCAGAAGCTAATCAGCAGTTAAGCAGCCTCTCCGGGAGGATTGAACAACTGGCCCACCGGACCTTGGAAGAAACCACACTGATCGATCGGTTTGTCACAGCCCTTGAGCAGCGGGCCGGACAGATTGCCTCCTCCCTAGAGCAAATCAATGGTCAAGTATCCCAAAGCACTCAGCTCGTACAAGAGTCTAAACAAAGCTTTGGTGAGGTCGCGGTCGTTGCCAAAGAGTTTGATCAGCTGGCCCAGTCGATTTCCCAGGCAACCCAAACCCAAACCCAAAACTCCCAGGCCGTTACCAACTTGGTCCAAGCAGTGGTTGGGCTCTCGGATCAAACAGCCACCTTCTCCCAAGAAATGGAGCGCGCCCTAAGTGAAACGTTAAAAACAGCCCAGGAGTTACAGGGATCGGTGAGCCAATTTAGAAGTTAGTCGGCTGGCCCTGACAGTTTTCTAGGCGGTCTGACAGTGGGTGTCTTTTGTCTCGCCTTGTGACACTGTGGATAACGTACTACCAATGACGTAGGCTGTTTACTCATTCAGTGAGATCAAGCGTGACATCAAGCCGGTGAAATGACCCCAGCTAAGCCTAACTGGCAAAAAATTCTGCATTGGCTCAGTCCGTTGCTGCTGGTTTCACTGGTAATGCATGGGCTAGCCATGGTGATTCCGGTTCCCGACCCAGAAGAGGTTGTGGAGGAACCTGATATTGAGTTGCCTGAACCGATTTCTGTGACTGAGCTACCGCCTGGGATTGAGCCTGAACTTGAGCCGGTACCCGAACCCGTTTTTGTGCCCGCGCCGCCGCCACCAGCTGTCGTTACACCGCCAGCGCCACCGCCTGAGCCGCCGCCCGTAGTTCAGTTACCTGTGGTTGAGCTTCCACCTGAGCCGGAGCTGCCACCCGAACCGGAGGTTGACCCCAAGTCAGAACCTGAGCCTGAGCCTGAGACAAATTTCGCTCCCGAGCCTGAGACGGCCCCTTCTCCGACATCCGGCCCCGTGCCACTAACGTATAGCGAGCGCGGGACCGGCTCTTCTGCTACAACCAAGGACCTCAACGACTTCATTATCAATGTTTTACCCGGTTTCCAACTGGTTTTTCCTGAGTCTCTGGATGGGACTTTTCTGATGGATTACTCAGGGGAGGAATGTGTCCCTGGTAAAAGTGAGGTTGGTGGGTTTATCGCAATTGTCGTTAGTGAAGACGGCAGCGTCCTGGCAGTTAAGCTATTGGGCAGTACAGGGTATCCGGAAATTAATGCCTGGGTAGAAAGGGTGTTAGAGCCAGAATCGACCGATCCAGAAAGGGATTTTTTTGTGAGCGAACTGTTTCGTTGGCTCGCCGATAATAATGGCGTTGCCGTACCAGAGGGGGAGACCAACGCGGCCTATCAATTCGCGTTTGAGGTATCGCTATTTGAAAGTTGTGAGGAGTCCCCAGAGCAATAATCTTTTTAACCGCCACTAATACTTTTAACCACCACTGATACTTTTAACCACCACTAACTGGCGGAATTAAGACCAGCTCGTCACCGTCACTCAGTGAGGTATTTTCCTCAGCGAACTGTAGATTGATCCCAAACCGGGTAAGGTCTTTCCATTTGGCCAGTGAGGGATGGGCTTGGATCAGGCGATCACGCACATCTCCCGCCGTCGCCCCCACGGGCAACGTCATCATCTGCTCGGCCTCACCCAAGGTCTCCTGATATATCGCAAACAGCTTCAGGGTAATCTTTATCGTCTCTGCTGTTGCCATGAATTACGATGGCCGAATGATGGCCGAATGATTTAAAGGGACCGTGATCTCGGGTACTAAGTCGAGCCTTTATACCGGAGCGGCGGCTTGTCTAGAGGCTTTCAAAGATTTTTTTAGGCTCTCCAACAGCACTCGCTCTTGATAAGGCTTGGAGAAGTAGGCCGTCGCACCTAAGTTCATCGCTAGGGTGCGGTGCTTTTCACCACTGCGGGAGGTGAGCATCGTGACGGGGACATCGGCATATCGGGGGTTCGATCGCAACTTAGAAAGGAAGCTATAGCCATCCATCCGGGGCATTTCCACGTCGCACACAATGCTATCGATATCCATGCCTGTTTCCAGCTTTTCAAAGGCATCTTGACCATCTCGGGCCTGCTCTACCTCATAGCCTGCTTTTTCTAGCGTCAGCGCCAAGAGGCGACGCACATTCACCGAATCATCAATCACCAAGAACTTTGCAGTATGACTGATGGCCTCCGGCAAGCTTTGCAAGCTCACCGGATCGATCGCGCCATTCACCACGGGATTGGAGTAAAGCGCATCAGCAGAGTGAATGTCTGAACCTTCACAGTTCAGCACCCATCGAGCCAAATCTGGCAAATTCACCAGCGGTACCACTTTACCGTCGCCCAAAATGGTGCAGTTACTAAAGCCAGCGGGCAGTGAGATGGGGCCTTCCACCCGGCGTACGGCCACTTCTTGATCGCTCCAGGAGCGATCAATTTGTAAGCCCATTCGCTGCTCGCCCATACGGAAAATCAGGATGCTAGGACCATCCATGGTGGGCACTTCATCTAGGCTGTCAATCTGACGGGGGCAGTTAAAGGCCAGCCAAGTAGAGAGCCGAATCAGCCGCACCGCTTCTCCTTTGAATTGGAACATCTCGCGGTCATCACGCTGATAGATATCAGCCTCATCAATGATGGCAACCTCTTCAATCATGTCGGTGGGGAGGGCCACTGGCATGCGGTTACCTTCGGCCAGCATCACGCGGGTCACCGATAGGCTGTAAGGCACTGAAATGGTGAAAGTCGTCCCTTTGCCGACTTCGGTATCAACGCTGATATCGCCGCGAATCTGGGTGAGATTATTGCGCACCACATCCATGCCCACGCCCCGGCCTGAGAGGTCGGTGACCTGCTCAGAGGTGGTAAAGCCTGGCTCAAAAATCAGGGACATCAGGTCAGCGTCACTGGCGGTTTCTAGCAAATCCGCATCGAGGCCCATGGACCGGGCGCGATCGCGAATTTTATCGAGGGCAATGCCATTCCCATCGTCGCTGACCGTAATCATCGTGCGACCACCGCGATTTTGCGCACTGATAGAAATGGTGCCTTGGCCTGATTTTCCTTGGGCCTCTCGCTTTGCGGGCGTCTCGATCCCGTGGTCAAAGGCATTGCGCACGATGTGCATCAGCGGATCGTTGAGGGATTCTAAAATATTGCGATCGATCAGAATGTTCTCCCCGTCTAGAGCCAGCTCTACGGACTTGCCATGCTTCAGCTCTAGTTCTCGCAGGGCTCGGGGAAAGCGGTTGGTCACATCCGAGAGCGGGCGCATCCGCAGCTGGTTAAGGTTGCGCTGGAGGTGGCGGGCCGTGCGGTGAATCACACGAGTAGTTTGCTCGGTTTTTTCAACGCTCAGCTCAATATCATCGGCAACTTCTTGCAGCCTCACCACCGACTCTACGATTTGGCGGAAGGGCAAATGTGCGTCGTTGTAGCTATCAAACTCCAAGCTATCAAACTCTTTACGGAAGGCCCCTTCACCTCGGGTACTTGAGGCCCCTTGGGTCGAAGCAGGACTCGCTGAAGGGCGACTTGCTGAAGAGCGATTCTCTGGGGGAGGGGCCGCCTCGCCACTGGCCGCTGGCTCACTAACTGATTGTGTAGAACCCGGTTGCGTAAAGCCCGGTTGCGCAGAGTCGCTATTGCCGACAAAGCCTGCATCTGTGCCGATGTTCAGACCCTCTACGCTGCCATTGCCCAAGCCATTGGCGGTGCCAGGCAAGGCCTGTATGGTTCTGCCCGCCAGTAATCGCTGGGGAACGGGCTGTTCGTAGAGGTCTCTGACATCGTCGTTGATTTCATCGAGCGATCGCAGCCGACGGCTCAAGTCACTCACCAAGCCGCGCATTCGCTTAATTTCAGCCTCTAACCGATTGCGCTCAATGGTCATTTCGCCAAAATAATCATTCAGCTCATTGAGCTTACGCACCGATACCCGTACGGTGTTGTCCCCTAAGTCAGGAGCAGACTCTGTCTTAGCTTGGGATGCGCCCGAAAAGCGAAACTGGGTACCGCCAGATGAACTGCCTTCTGCCTGCTGGGGCCCTGAAGTACCAAACACGCCAGCGGACGCTGCACCACCGTTGGCATTGCGCAGCGTTTCTTCTTCGTCAAAAATGCCTGCGAAGGCATCTTCTTCAGAGGATGCCGATTCGCCTGCCAATGAAGCACTCGGATCAAACGGGGCGGTAGCGTTATTCGAAGTGCCATTACCTGCGGCAGCTCCCTCATCTGGAGCATCACTGAGCCCCGAAAAGACATCGCCAACCAACGCATCGTCTTCTTCACCAAGTCCCGAGAAGACATCACCAACTAAGGCATCGTCTTCTTCACCAAGTCCCGAGAAGACATCACCAACTAAGGCATCGTCTTCTTCACCGAGTCCCGAGAAGACATTGCCAACCAAGGCATCGTCTTCTTCGCCCAACCCAGCAAAAATATCCCCATCCAGGGGACGATCTTCCAACGGCAAGTCATTGAGCGTGTTCGAGCCAGTCTGCCCAAGTTCGGGATGATCCAGCTCTATATCAATCATCCCAAAGCTCACGCCCGTCAGCTGATTCGGCATCGATTCGACATTATCAGTGAGTACCAGAGCCTGGGCGCGCCGCCAGGTTTGAAGGGTTTTGTCGGCAACTTCCTTAATTTGTCTCGGGCTAGTTGCGCCTAGCGCAAACCGTTCTACGGACTCACACAGCTGAATGAAGGGGGGCAAATCGAGCATTTCGCCCAAGCCAGATAGCTCTTGGGCCATGGTTGCCAGATCCGCTTGCAGAGTTGGCGGCTGTTCGTCAATCAGGGCTTCTAGACGCTCTAAGGAGCCCTCCACTTCCGTTTGGAAGATCAGAGGCATTACATTTTGCCCTTCATCGGCGTCCATTATCGACGCGGCATCTTCAGCGGAGGGCTCCCCGAGGGTGTCGTATAGGCCTTCAAAAATCGGCAGGACTGAATTGTTGACCCAGGTTTCGTCAATGGGCTCACTGGCGCGATCGCGCTCCACAATTTGACGAATGGCATCTACGCCGCTCAGCAGCTGCCCTTCCACATCACTGCTGACGCCTTCACCCCGCTGAATTTTGAGGACCTTGAGCGAATCTTCTAAACGGTGGGCCAGCTCGCTGGTGAGCTGGTAGCCCATCAGCGCCGCCCCGCCCTTAATAGAGTGGGCCGCCCGCAGTGCGCCATTAATCTCATGGCTATCAACCCCCCGCTGGGCAACCCCTAAGAGCGCCGACTCCAGGGTATCCAAATACTCGCCCGCTTCATCGAGAAACTGTAGGCGAATCTCCTGTTCTTTATCGACCATAGAGTCTCCTTACCTACGCCTCCTCTTCGACAACAAACGTTGCCACTTGCTCTTGAAGGTCCTGGGCCACCGTCACCGTTTGCTTGAGCGCATCCGATACCTGCCCCGAAGACTCAGAAGTCCGTCTGGAAAGCTGGGCAATATTTTCAATCAGCTCACTGACCGTCGCCGAGGTTTGCACCTGGGAATTGGTCGCTTCAGAAATCAACCGGGCCAGCTCATCCATCTTCTGCGAACCCGCCAAAATCTTGTTCAAGCTGCTTTTCGCATCTTCCACCCGCCGGGTACCTTCAACCACCTGAGAGGTGCTTTGCTCAATCGCTTCGACCACATCACTGGTTTCCCGCTGGATGGTCTCCACAATGCGCTCAATTTCATCGGTAGCAGACGCTGAGCGGGTAGCCAATTCACTGACCTCCTCAGCAACTGCCGCAAATCCCTGCCCATCTTCCCCAGCCCTAGCCGCCTCAATCCCAGCATTAATCGCCAACAAATTGGTTTGTTGAGAAATTTGGTTAATCAGCGACACGGCCTTGGTAATCTGCTGCGACGATTCGCCCAAGCGTTTGACCTTTTTCGCCGTTTGGCCCACCGTTTGCCTGAGCAGCATAATGTTGCTCACGGTCAGATCCATCGCCTCTTCGCCTTCGGTCGCCGTTTCTGAGGCTGATTTTGCCACTGCGGCAGCTTCCTGGGCCTGCTGTGCCACCTGCTGAATCGAGGCCGTCATGGTCTCCACAGAATTCAGCGTTAGGGTGGTTTGGTCTGCTTGCTGTGAGGCCTCTTCAGCCAAAATTCGAATGGCGCTTTCGTTTTCCCCTAGGGAGTCATTAACCAGGGCCGCAGAGCGCTTCACCTGGGTCACAACCTGTCGGAGATTTTCCACAATTGAATTGAAGAAGTCAGCCACGGTACCGATTTCACCGGCGGACACATCGGCGCGCACCGTCAGATCGCCATCGGCAGCTGATTCCACATCACCTAGCAGCTGTATAAGCTGCTTTTCTAGCAACTCCTGTCGCTGTAATCGCTCCTCCGAAAGCGACTCAGTTTGGGCCAAGGCTCGGGTCTTTTGCTCATTGGATTCTGCTTGCTCCAAAGCAAAACCAAGCTGGGTAGCCGCCCGTTGCATAAAGCTACAGGTGAGATCTGACCAATCTCTTGGGCCTTCACATTCATGGGCAATTAACAGACCCAGCAGCCGTTCTTCCACCACAATCGGAGCAACCAAGTTAGCTCGAACCTTAAAGGGCTCTAGCTGACTGAGATGGCAAGGCGTGAGCCCCGCATCATAAACGTCGGACACAGCTTTAACCCGACCGGACTTGTATTGTTCGACATACCGATCGGCAAAGCACGGATCGCTAATTTCTGCGCCCAATGCCGGTGGCCATTGGGGATCGACCGACTCGGCAACCACCGTACCCACCCACTGCTCATCAAAGGTGTAAATGACGACCCGACTCGACTCCAGCGCTAGCTTGACCTGACGGGTCACGATGCGGAAGATTTTTTCTCTGTCGTCGGTTTCCCTCACACGGGTAACCAAGCTGATGAGCTGCTGCTCTCTGGTCACCGCCCGCTTTTGCGCTTGCAGCAATCTGGCCTGGGCCAAGGCATAGCCTACCTGAATTGCAATTTGCTGCATCAGCGTAATTTCTTCTGGTTGCCAGCGACGAGGCCCGTCACACTGATGGGCACACAGGAGTCCGACCAAGTCATCACCGACCATCATCGGTGCTACCATATTTGCTTTTACTTCCAGCTCCCGCAGCAGCCGACAATGGCACTCAGTCAAATCCTCTTTATCGATGTCTTCGACATAGGAAATTTTGCCGGTTTTGAAGCGATCAACAGACTGGGGAAGCATGGGGTCTATAAGGTGACGCCCCTGGGCACGGCTCCACCCTTTATCCACCGATTCAGCGGTAACATCACCACCGCCATAGCCTGCGGCAAACCGGTACACGATCACCCGATCCACACCCAGCAGTTCTCGGGCTCGCTCAACCGCCGTCGATAAAATGGTCTCGACATCTAAGGTCTGACGAATTTGACTGGTGAATTCAGAGAGCAACCGGGCCCTACGAGCGGACTCGCTTTGGGTTTGTGATTGGAATTTGAGCGACGATTCAGAGCTAGAGACGGCTTCGGCCAGCTCATTAAAGGCACTGGCAACGCGGCCAACCTCATCACGGGAGAATACGTCTGCCCGGGAGACGCGATCACCTGAAGCAAACTTTTCGGTAGCAAGCTGCAAGTTTTGCAGAGGCTTGACGACCGAGCGGCTTAGCAAGCGAGCAATAATGACATCGGCAAGTAGGGCCAGCATCGCGGCCCCAATTTGCAGGCCCAGTGCATTGGTCAGGCGCTGATTAAGGGCTCTCTCCGGCAGTCCACGCAAAACAACGCCAACGGGCTCACCATTGCCGTCATTAAGTGCCTGAGCAGCGACCGTATAGCGATTCCCATCGGGCAATCGAAACCGTTCGCTAATGACATTGGGAGAATTCTGCGTAACCTGGGTTAAAAAGTCAGGGTCGTCATATTGTGACGTGGCACCTTGAACGGCTCCGGATGCCCCCCCTTCCCCACGCCCCAAGAGCTTAAAGCCACCACTCGGATCTTGACGATAGACAGCGCTGTAGCCCGTTGGGAATTGGGTCAGGGCATTGCTAACAACGGCAGATTCGCTATCAATAATGTCACCGGTCACCAGCGCACCAATCACCTCTCCTCGTGCGACGGCATCATCACTCACGTTACCTCCAGCAAAAATCGGCACCGCCGAATACCGAACCAGGGCAGCTTCATCAGCATTGCCAGGCATCTTCACCCCAAAGGACTGGAGCTCTCTGACAGATAGCAGACTGGTTGTTTGCTTTGGCACCCCCTGCCGCAGGGCACTCGAAACCAAATTATCTGGATTAAACACATCGCCACTACGATCAGTGCCTCCACTAGCAATCACCCGCATATCCGGACCCAGCAGGGCCACATACTCTAGCGATGCCCCCTGCATTTGCCCCTTCAGCGTGGCTTCGGCAGATTGCTGTAACCGCCCCTCTACCCGATTGTCACTGGTATAGCTTTGGGCTGCTGCAAGCAAGGCACTGTCACTGGGGGCCGTTGTCCCACTATCATTATTGAGGTCGTTTGCCGTTGCCGATAGCTCAGAGCCCGCCTGCTCAACCAGCTGACGGCGACCCATCATCGAAAGCAACAGTAAGCTGATGCCAATCACGCCCAACACCGACAAGATTTTCGACGTTAGCAGGCCCGCTAGCTGCTTATCCGCAACGGGCAGATCATAAAACCACTGCAAGCTACCGGAGCGACTTTTGGCCGTAACCTCAATGTTGTCAGGGGCATATCGCTCCCCCTGGCTGTTGTACCTCACCCCTCGATACACACGTTGACCCGAATCAACCTCAGCACTCACGCCTGCACTGGACTTAGAGGCTTCATCGACATTAGAGCTGGCACCACGATAAGAGCCCTCTCTTTTTTCTTTAGAGGGCTTTTCTTTAGAGGGACTTGCAACAGCAGGGTGAGTTGAGGTCGAACTATTTCCGCCAGTAGCAGCGCCGGCATTCACCTGATTGGCAGCTTCGCTTGACTTCGCAGCCACGACTGCTGCACTTGCCTCACCGGTAGCGCCAACACCGTCCGAGGAAGGTACTGCATCGCTACTTAAAGGAGCCTGCTGACCATTACTGCCGTTAGGCTGACCATTACTGCCATTAGGTTGAGCTGATGATGCCTTATCCACGTTCGCACTCACAGCGTCATCATCAGCATCAGATGGTTGGGGTGGGCGAATATTGGTTGTCATATCAGACTCACTTCAGGACAGTTCAACAACAGCGAAAGGGAAGGACGAGTAAAAGGTAAAGGCGAAGTTACTTATGGCATCAAAAGCTTGGGATGTTACGAGGAATAGCGCTAAGAAGCAAAGACGGTAACTTTTGGCAGCATGCACGTTGTCTGGGGGTCCGAGGGTAAAAATCAGTCAAGAGTATAGGGAGATAGACGTTGAGCCACTAGCCTTGGAAAACGGAAGACTGCAAAACTGCTTCGGCATCTAACACCAGCAGGATCTGATCGTCTTGAGTAGCACAGCCTCTCAGGTAGGGTACCAAAATAGGATTGACTTGTGGCGGCGGTGGCTGAAGGCTATCTGCACTGAGGTGAATAATACCGTCAATGTCATCAACCATTAACCCCAAAGACGACCCAGCCTTGACAATGACCATACTGTACTGCTGTCTTGGCCGATCAGGCACAGGCATACCCAGCAATCGCACCAAATTAGCCATCCAAATAACCCGGTTGCGTCGATTAACCAAGCCCAATATGCAAGCGGGCATATTCGGAATGGCCGTAACCTGCGCTACCGGTAGCACGGTTGCCTCTTCCACAGAGCGTGCTGCAATGACGGCGGGCACACGGGGAGCCAGCTGAAACTTGAGATAGGCTTCACCAATCAACTGACGATTTGGAGTGGCGAGCTGGGTCTTCAAAGGGATGTACTCTCGAATGGGGGTGGGTTAATAGCTAAACAAAGACAACGAGAAAGCTAAATACTAAACAAAGCTAAATCGCAAACAAAGACCGTTTAGAAATTAGCGCAAAAGAACAATGTAGAGGCAATGTAGAGCAAAATCGCCAGGGTCACAAGACTCATCATTTCCCCGATGCGGATAGTGGCAAGAAAATGATAACGATTTTCTTAGGATTCCTCATTTTTCGAGCAATTCTAAGGCGCTCAGGAAGAGACTGATGTTTTGGCTACTTTAACTACGGTTGCGTTTTACGATATTTGCGATTACTGAGTACGTTTAAACGCTTTCAACTGTAATCCTTCCCAGATAAAACCTCTACTCATCAATCTTTCTTAATGAAATCTTGTTCTACGGAGGCGATTTTATACCGTAAAGATAGGTCTGCTTTACGTAGATTTTAGAGTTGCGTCCAGCAGATTAAGCTACTCGGCAAACTCGGCCTTCTGAAAAGGATTGGCCTGGATGCCCGTCGCTAAATTACCTGTCTCTAAAAACTGCCCTTCTCTAACGTCTTCTGCTCATCTTAATTGAGGTCACTTATCCGCCGTCCAAAAGCTGAACCCCGACCCAATCTGCGCTTAGACTAAGGCTGCTTTGACGGCTTCAATCAGCTCGTCTTTGGTGTAGGGCTTTGTAAGATAAGCATCTGCACCCTGGCGCATACCCCACAAGCGATCAATATTTTGCTTTTTAGAGGTGCAAATAACCACAGGAACCGCCTGGGTTTCGGGGGTGCGCTTGAGCTTACGGCATAGCTCAAATCCACTAAAGCCGGGCATCACGACATCGGTCACAATCACATCTGGCTTTTGCGCGATCGCCTTATCCAAGCCTTCTTTACCTGTCGGGGCCCCAATCACGCTATAGCCCTCAGCACGAAGATAATGGGTCATTAGCTCCATTTCCGAAGGCGCGTCTTCAACAATAAGTACAGTGGCAACTTTTGTCGTATTCATAGCAAAGAAAACCGCAAGGTGCCCCGATTAAGACGGGGCTAAATATCTAATCAAGAAATAACTGGGATGTAGAGCACGAACTTTGAGAAGGCAAGCATTAAAGCTTGAGAAGTATCAGCCGTTAAGCTTCCAGCTCTAATCAAAAGTTATTAAGCAAGCTATTGAGCAAACGTTACTGATCAAACCTTTTTGATCAGACATACTCGTCAAATATACCTACCATTATTGCCGATAGTTGAGGCTTTGGGGGGAGATCCCTGGGCCACAATGTCAGGAATAAGCATTTTGGCCGATTTTTTCCAAAAAGAGGCCTCACAAGCGTATGAGATCAACCTTTAGAGACTGATAAACAGAACTCGCGCAAGTAATAACGACGCTTCAGTCATGGGTTCCCTCAGTCAGGAACAACCGCTTTACTGTACTTTCGTCGGTAGGTGTTTGAAGACCATTTTCAAAAGGTCAGACTGGGTAAACGGCTTGGTTAAATAGCCTGAGGCCCTTACCAACTTAGCTCTAGCTCGATCAATCAGGCCCGTATTACCCGTCACCATCACGATGGGCGTCCGCTTATAGCGGGGGTGTCTGCGCAAGAGTGCGCAAAGCTCATAGCCATCCAAATTCGGCATGGTGATATCCAGCAGAATCAAATCGGGCTTAGAGCGGACAATCTGCATCAAAGCCTTGACTGGATCGTTAATGGCCACAACCGATAGGCTTTGATCCTCTAAAAACTTTTGAATGGCGTTGAGAACGGTAGGGCTATCGTCAATACAGGCAACGGTGTAAGTCGTGCGACGCATGGTGGAGCCAATCCCCGCCCCGGATCGGGCACCCGCACCGCCTACGCCCATCGGCCCCATGCCATTAACCTGACCGCCAAAGGCCGCTCCACCCATGGTAGCAGCACTTGATAGTCGGCTAGTAATCGGACCGCCCGCAGCTCGCTGCTTACTGTTGCGCTGGCAAAGCTCCACGATGGGGCGAAGATCCAGATTGCAAAAGGTCGGAATGCCTTCGGTTTGCGCGGCGGGGATAAGCTCGTAGCTACCTTCTCGGACGCTCAAGAAAGGCTCGATGACTTCAATCGCGATCGCACCAATTAGCTGGGCAGCCTGCTCGTTACTGATATAGCGCTGATCGACTAGCCAACACAAGGCGCGGTAATCACGACTGACCACATCATCAACTTCGTCAGATTGCTCGAAGAGCATCCTCATCTGATCGCGCACGGCCACCGGCACCTCTTGGTCAAGGGCCAGCAACTGCCTGTCAAGCCGTTCAAACGCGTCAGCAGAGTTGGTAGCAAAGTTCAGCTGCCCCCTATTGAATAGCAGTCGCCACTCAGCGGCCTGCGCCGAAAGCTTGAGGCAACCACTAACCTGACGGCTAATCAGCTGGGCCAACAAACTCAAAGGATGCAGCTTGTGAGAGGTACTGTAACTCGTACTGGAACGGCTGTTTATCATCTATCTACGCGAAGCCTTTTAAAAACAAGCATATCGGAACAAGCATTTTGCAAACGTTAATCTAGACCCCTTCATCTGATCAGAAATGGCCAAAAGATTGGAGACCACCCACCCGAAAATCGGCTTAGTTTTTCTGTAGTGGCCTATCTTCAAACGCCTTGTCGCAGTTGCATCAAACATTAAACCCCAAAATCAAGCAACCCCAATGCTTCTTTTTTTAGCCACTCTTTAGAGTAACCACGGCCACAGCTAGGCATTACGGATATTTAAGGCGACCTTTAGACTTTCATCTTTCGGACGAACTTTCGGACTAAACTTTCAAACTAAGGAAACTCTTCAAACCCCAAGCATTTCAGACTTAGTCGGACTTAAGAGTACCGGTTAGGGCGCTCACAAGTCTTGAAGCAAATCACAAAAACGCGTAGCGATCATGAATAAGGCGCACAAATTTGTATTTTTTGACCACTCTAATTTTTTGAACACTCTAGCTTAAGTCTAGACCTCATTTTATCCAGTCTTCATTACTTATCGGATCTTTAACTACTGGGACTAATCAAGATAATCAGATATATCCCAGAGATAGATTTCCCGAATAGATTGCCAACCTATCCGGCAATATTAATCGTTTAAGTGAACCTTCATCAGTTTTTTTGGATATTTACAGCATAATTACCTAGGCCTTGGGGCGCAATCACTACACATCAGGATTCAAGCGAACTTTATAAAACGAACACAAATGGCTTTCGCAAGAGCACGCTTGCAGCATCAAACTAGCATCATCACTACTCGCGTCAGTCCCCCTGTCCCCTAAGTAAAAGCGCAAGCTTAAGGGTAAAAGCAAAAACTTAAGGCGTCGTGCTCTCAATGTGGGTACGAATCCCCTCAAAACTACCGCTGGGCTGAACCTTATCGCGGGTGACTTCCTTAACCTCGCTCACTTGGAAAACAAAACGGAAGGGCTGGTTCATCCTTCTAGAGATATAGTCTTCTAGCAGTTTGACTTGGTTGGGTGTAATTGGCTCTTTAGAATTGACAATCATTTGTACGATGGGGGGCTCCATCTGCCAGTTAGTGCGAGAGCTGACCAGTTCCAGATTATTTTTAAACGTCAAGGTCTCTTCTTCGAGGGCACGTTTAACGTTGACTTCAAGTTGATTTTGCCGCACTAGCTCGACCAAACCGATGCCCAATGGCAGCACCAATAGACTCGTTAGGAAAACGACCACCCCTAAGGGCCGACGAGCCCGACGAAAGGGCGAGTAACCTGCCACAAAAAAGGCCAACATGCAGGAGAGGGTAATGCCCAATAGGTTTGTGCAGTAAAGCAAGCTTGCCCCCCAAGCCCAGGACCAATTGAGCTGGGCAAGATTGAGCCCTACCACGCAGAGGGGCGGCATGAGTGCGACCGCGATCGCCGTGCCCGCCAGCGTACTCGATAGTCGGGGCTGGACCTTGGCATAGCCGCTAATGCCCCCGGCGGTAATGGCAATCCC
This sequence comes from Cyanobacteria bacterium P01_F01_bin.53, assembly GCA_039186165.1. Classification (GTDB taxonomy): domain Bacteria; phylum Cyanobacteriota; class Cyanobacteriia; order Phormidesmidales; family Phormidesmidaceae; genus Phormidesmis. Next base: position 16,196 of record JBCDAG010000012.1, on the reverse strand, counting down.
CAAATCCAGCAGCGTTGGGGAGGAGCGAGAGAGCACTTCAGAGCCATATTCTAAGAACCCTGAACTTAAGCCAATTAGGGCAGAGAGCGCGATCGCCGTGCCAGTGCCCACCAATAAGGACTTAGCACCGGCTTTGACCAGTTCCAAGTCCCCCTCCAAAATGCCGAAGGCTGTCGAGCGAATGGGCAGCATCAGCGGCGCCACTAACATTGCGCCGATAATCACAGCGGCGCTATTGGAGAGCAAGCCAAACGTCGCAATTAGGCACGAGCCAATGGTGAGCACCACATAGTCACCGTCTAGTTCCGCTTCATCCAGAAGGCTATCTTGCAGGTGTTGATGGGCTTGGGGGGATACCCGTCGCCCCACAAAATACTTGCGGATAAAATCATCTATTCGCTCTCTCAAGGCACAGTCCCCTTATAAACAGTCTCCTTACAAGCTGTGGAGCAGTATTGGTAAGCTGCCAGATATCCTCCGATGCTCCTCGATACACATAAAAGTAATTTGTTTCTAAAGATACACAGGTCTAGGTATGAGTACAGATAATGTTTATATGCAAACCTGAGCAGGAGCCTCCCCCTGCCTTTGTACACCAACGTGGAAGATCATCATGGGTTTTTTCAAGAGAATTTTTGGTAAGGATAAGCCAGCTAGTGCCTCCTCCAAAATCAAGCGCGGTATTGCTAAAGCCGCTGATGGCAAAGCCGTCCCTGATTACAAAGTCGGCCTCGACGGTAACTTTGACGAAAGTGGCCTAGCCAAGCGCGTCACCTTGGCCTTTGACGAAGATGCTCAGCTCGACGATATCGATACGCTTTGGGTTGCTCAAACCAGTGCTACCGTTGTTCTCAAGGGCAAAGTTCCTAGCCAAGCTATCCTCGACAAAATGGTGAGTGTAGCTAAAGGGGTTGACGGCACGGATGCTGTTGATACCAAGCAAGTCGAAATTGGCTAGTGAAATTGGCTAGTGCGATTGGCTACGTGGATTTTTGATTGAGCAGACTTCTGTTAAATGCAGTCTGCTCAATCAATGCGCTTTAGCCGATTTCTCAAAATGGAAAGGGGACGCAACCTCAAGGTTGCGTCCCCTTTTGTATGCACTTTTCCCTACAATGACGCTAATCAACTCCAGAGCGTACCTTAGCAACTATGAGCGAGCAAACAACCATTCCCGTCGTCGTTAACGGCGCCCTCGGCAAAATGGGCCGGGCCATCGTCAAAGCGGTTTCCGAAGCTGACGATATGACCTTGGTCGGGGCAATTGATCGCAATCCAAAATTCATCGGTCAGGACATTGGCGAGGTGATTGGCCTTGCCCCCCTGGAAGTGCCCGTGTTGAACGATCTTGAAGCGACGTTGGTAATGGCGCAAAACGAAGTACCCAAAGATAGCAGCGGTAGCGCCGTGATGGTAGATGTCACCCATCCAGACAGCGTGTATCAGTCAGTCCGAGCAGCTTTGGCCTATGGCGTTCGCCCGGTGGTGGGCACCACGGGCATGAGCCCTGAGCAAATCAAAGATTTGGCAGAATTTGCGGAAAAAGCCAGTACCGGTTGCTTGCTCATTCCTAACTTTTCGATTGGCATGGTGCTGTTGCAGCAGGCTGCCCTACAAGCGGCGGAATACTTTGACCATGTTGAAATCATTGAGCTGCACCATAACCAAAAGGCCGATGCGCCCAGCGGTACAGCGGTAAAAACTGCTGAGATGCTCGCGGATCTCAACAAAACCTTCAATCCGCCTGAGGTCGAAGAAACCGAAAAAATGGCAGGTGCCCGAGGAACCCAAACTGACGATGGGGTGAGAATTCACAGCGTTCGTCTGCCAGGACTCATTGCCCATCAGGAAGTGATTTTTGGAGCAGCGGGCCAGTCCTATACGCTGCGCCATGATACGAGTGATCGCGTCTGCTACATGCCCGGCGTATTACTGTCCATTCGCCGTGTATTACCCATCAAATCGCTGGTTTACGGCCTAGACAAAATCCTGTAGCCCGCCTGTTGCGGGTGAAGGATAAACCCTAAAATCAACCCGACAAAAACAAAGGCCTGCCGCACGTAGAGAAATGCAGCAGGCCTTTGTTTTTGTCTTGTTTTGTTTCGCAGGTTTAGTTTTCACTGCAAAACGCTTTAAAAAGAAAAAGGCCTGACCCCTTTAAGCCCCCAGGGTCAGGCAGCTCACCTGTAAGGACGCTGATATACAAAAGCCGCTTTCACAGTTCCCAAAATGCCCCTTAGGAAGGTGTGAATGGTTTTATATGCGCTCTACAGAAGTGACTCTATTTTCTACTGGGCTCCAAGATATAGCCTCAAAGTAAATACGGAAGTATTGGAATATTTGGTTAGAGAAAAAATATTAATTATTCCGTGTATATACGGTACACAGAGGGGCAAAGTGATGAAACATAAATTACACAAGGGTTTCAGACTTTGTTTTGCTTTGGTAAAGGCACTAAAAATATAGCAATAAATTCAGTCCTGGAATGGTTCGAGAGAGGGTCCACAGTAAAAGCGTGATGTAAGCAACCCCCAAGCTCCACTGATACCAAACCAAGGTACTGATGAGCCCGGGGACGGCTTTGTCGCGCAGCCGAATATCATTGAAACCAAACTTGAACCAATTGTTGAAGCTAAAGTCAAAGTAATTGAGCCAGTTCCAACGACGGTCAATCAGTATCGGCGAATAGCGATCGCGATAAAATGGATATTTTGGCACCGTCGGCAGTCGGGCAATCAGCACCTGCAATTGCCTGAGTGCGCCATTCTCAACCAGATAGCTGCTGTCCATTAAGTCGTGGTATCGACCCTGCTGATATAGCCTAATGATGATCGCTAGCGGCACGGGTAGAACCACCAAGGCAACAGCCTCTAGCGTCCACAGCACATGGACGTTGTCCTGACTGAGCAAACTCAGGGCTAAGGCAAACAAGCCTGCGGCCCCGAGCATGACACAAGCCGTTTCAGCAGGGGTTGGCACAATCGGCGTGGGCACGCGCCTGCGATAGCGATCGACTCCCCAAAACAGGATCGCAAACGCACTGGTTGATATTAGTCCCACGCCAATGGTGAGCCACACATTAGTCCCATACTGACTTAGCAACAGCAACCCAGCGAGTAAAACCCAACGAATGAGCTGCTGACCTCGGATAAAGAGATTGGTTTGTTTGGTGATGAGGCGATCGCGCACCTTCAGATAACTGGCCAAATCAATCTCATCCATCCCGAGCAAATCAGTTCGGCTCACAAACGGCTGCCGCCGTCGACGCTCAATAACGGCCCGGGCCTGTTCAACGCTGAAGCCGAGGCCAACGAGCTGCGTTCGGCTGGCCTGATTGAGGCTCGTTCCCAGAATCTTGCGCTTAATTTGCCTGAGTCTAAGCCGTTCGGTGGTGTACTCCAATTGGTTGGCATCGCCAATTTGCTCCAGCAGCCGAAAGTTGCGCACGAGGTTACGCAGCACCGTTTCGTTACTAGCCAATGCAGGCACAGAAAATACTTGACCAATACGGCCCGGACTGCCGAGGATTTTGGCTTCACCAGGATTGAAATCCAGATCGGCCACATTGATGGTTTTATCCTTTGAAAACAGAGCATCGCCAAAATCTAGCTGGTTGAGGATGTGAGCGCCCCGCAAGCTGATGGTGCTTTGAAACTGGGCCTGGCGAAAGTTAGCAGCGGCGTCAAATTGGGCGTCAGTTAAGAACAGGGCGTCATCGAAGCGGCTTTTTTGAAAACTGATGGGGCCATGGAAAACGGCCTGATCGAAGTCGGCATCCGCTTGCCAATGAGACCTGGCAAAATTCCCCGTGTGAAAATCAGCCTGGGCAAAGCTGGCCCGATCGTGAAATGCACTGCCTTCCCAATTGGTCGCACCGCTAAAACTGGCTTGGTCAAACCGGGCTTTGCCAGCAAACAAAGCCCCGCGAAAACTACTCTCCTGCTGAAACTGACCCTGACCAAAGTCTACGCGGCGGGCAAAGCGAGCCCCTTTCCAGGTCACGGGCTGAGTGAAGATCACCTGAGAGGCCTCCACCCGATTCAGAAAATAGAGATTGGTTGCGCCCACTTCTCCGTTAAAACAGGTCTGATTCAGTAACAGGGGACCTTGAAAAACGAGGGTATCGAGCAGTGCCACCGACCGAGGTTGAATCAATAGGGAACGGGCTAAAGCGTCCGTGGGCGTTCGCGTAGCGCGCCCCACAGAGAATCGCCCTCTTGACGCGCCCCCTGTTAAAGAGTCCTTGGACAAAAGCGGCTGAAACTCTTGATTAAAGGCCTCCAACGCCGGTAAAATCGTTTGCCCATAGGCAGGCACCCTTAGCCCTAGCCGAGAGAAATCTAGCGGGCCTTGAACAAGGGAATGGCTCAGGTCTAACCCCAAGGGGTGGGCGTTACCGCTGACGCCAGAAGCATTGGCACCGGCATTGAGTTCCTGGCGTAGCTGCTTATAAAACTGTTCGGAGAAGGGGGTTTGCCCTTGCGCCCCGTCTGCACGCAGCTCGCCTGTACGTAAATCGACAATGAGGTTGCTGAGGTCTACCACCTGTGAGCCCCCCTGCCGTATGGGCTGAGCCAAGCGCTCCTCCAACAGCTTCACAGTTAACGGGATGCGAGGTTCTCCAGTCGCCCTCACCGTTGCGGCTGTTGCGGCGAAGGATGAATTAACTGGGAAATTGGCCGGGCCGACAGCACTGCCAAACCAAAACGTTACAAACAGCAACATAAATAGCGCCGAACGAAAGACACGTTTTAGCCAGCCAGCTAAGTAACCAGATGTTTTAAAGGGGCTTGTGATTGTGAGCTTTTTGCTAGCGATTGACGGCATTAGATCACTCACTAGCAAACACTTTGACATCGTTTTAGCACCCGCTTTCACCACCCGCTCATACCCACTATCAACGCCCGTAATATCGCTCGTAGCCTACCCCATGGCTTACCGTCGGGGCTAGTTAGCGTTTCTTAGAGAAATGTGAAGTGACTCCAGAAAATGTATTAAGAAAGATAAACTAGCAGGCATTAGGAACTTCTTTTTAAATCTGAAAACAAAGGCGGTGATGGGACTCGGCAGAGGTCCTTTTTTCCAAAATGGCCTTTCTTCAACAAACACCTAAACAAAACACCTAAGACAAAACCATCTCATTCAAACGTCGAGGTCTTTTAGGTTGGCGAGTCAAACACCCGCTGCATCCGACACCTTTGAAATTGAAGAAGCGACCATCGCTGGTCTCCAGCAGGCCATGGCACGTAATGAGCTGAGTGCGTGCACGCTTTTAGATTTTTATTTAGCTCGCATCGAACGCGTGGATCCACAGCTCCATGCCGTTCTTTCGCTGAATCCGCAGGCTCGGGAAACTGCGAAAAAGTTAGATGAGGAGCGCGAAGCTGGGGAGCTTCGCGGGCCGCTGCATGGCATTCCGCTGATCGTGAAAGACAATATCGACACCGTTGAGATGCCGACAACGGGCGGTTGCGCGGCCTTAGCAGAATTACAGCCTCCAGATGATGCCTTTGTAGTTACGCAGTTGCGTCAGGCAGGGGCCATTATTTTGGGCAAAGCAAACCTGCATGAGCTGGCCTACAGCGGTGAAACCGTCAGTTCCTTAGGCGGCCAAACCCATAATCCTTACAATTTGAGCTATACCCCTGGCGGATCCAGCGGCGGTAGTGCGGTGGCGATCGCAGCAAATCTTGTCGTCGCAGGTCTTGGCACAGACACGATTAACTCAGTGCGATCGCCCGCCTCCGCCTGCAACATTGTTGGGCTGCGCCCCACCGCTGGCCTGATTAGCCGTGACGGGTTAATGCCCGTTGCCCTCTCCCAGGATGCGATTGGCCCCATGGGCCGCACCGTCACCGACGTTGCCACCCTATTAGAAGTAATGGCCATCGATGATCCGGGCGATCCAATGACAGCTCGCAGCGCCGGGCAGCAAACCAGCGGCTATCGACCTTTCCTAAAAGAAAGTGGGCTCCAGGGCATGCGGTTAGGCATTGTCCGCAGTTTTTTTGGCCAAAAACCCCACCATCAATCGGTCAATCAGCTCATGGACAATGCCCTCTCCACGATGGGCGAACTGGGCGGACAGTGTCTTGAACTCGCCGTTCATATCGATGTTGATAGCCTGATTGAAGAAATTTCGGTAACGCTGTGGGAGGGGAAGCTGCACCTCAATCAGTATTTAGAAGACTTGGGGACAGCAACACCGGTAAAAAATCTGAAGGCCCTGCTCAAATCGGGCAAAGCCCATCCTTCCATACAGCCGATTTTAAAGCGGCTACAGAAAATAGATACCCCGCTGGGAAACCACGAATATTGGCAAAGGCTGTACCCTCGACGGGCGGAGTTGCGTCAACTGCTGACCCACATTTTCCAGCAGTACCGGCTCGACGGGCTAGTGTACCCGCACCAAAAGCAACCCGTCGCCCCCATTGGAGAGAAGCAAAAAGGCCGCAATGGATTTTTGGCCTCGGCCAGTGGTTTTCCGGCCATTACGTTTCCTGCCGGGTTTACGCCTGAGGGGTTACCGGTCGGCATGGAACTGATGGGGCAACCCTTTAAGGAGGCCCGGCTTTTGCAGATGGCCTATGCCTACGAGCAAGCAACCCACTGGCGACGCCGTCCAGATCTAGGACGTTAGGAAGCGACATGAGGAAAAAGCTTGGAGAAACAGAGCGCTAGAGCTTTAGGGCTTTAGGCGCAGCGTGTTTCCCCTGCCGCTACACTGGTTTCTATGGACGCACAGCCCCTTCCTACCCTCCATATTCAGCCGCTAGCCCAAGAGGTCGTTTCGCTCATGGCCGCCGGGGAGGTGATCGATTCCTTGGCTGCGGTGGTGCGTGAACTGGTAGAAAATGCTTTGGACGCTGGCGCTACGCGAATCGCAGTGAGCCTTTGGCCCGAGCAATGGCAGGTGCGCGTAGCTGATAACGGTACTGGCATGGCCTTAGCGGACTTGCAGCAGGCAGCGGCGGCCCATGCCACCAGCAAAATTTCTACCCGTCCAGATTTGCTCAATGTCCAAAGCTTGGGCTTTCGGGGTGAGGCTCTCCACAGTATTGCCCAGCTGGCCCAGCTGGAAATTTGTAGCCTGGCTCAGTCAGAGACGGGAGAACGGGATCGGCAGGGGTATAGGGTTTGCTATGGCACAGAGGGCGATCCACTAGAGACTCAAGAAGTGGCGATCGCACCCGGTACGGTGGTCACCGTCAGCCAACTGTTTGGCAATTGGCAAGCCCGTCGACAGGTCCCCTTGGCCACGCAGCAGGTGAAAGCGGTTAGCCAATTGATCCAGCGAATGGCGCTATGCCATCCGCACATCACCTGGCAAATCGAAAAAGACGATGCCCTGTGGCTCTCTCTATGGCCGGGGCAAACGGCGAAGACGCTCATGCCTCAGCTGCTGCGCAACGTAAGCGACAGTGACATTAAAGAAATTAGCGCAGAGGGCCTGTACCTGGCTGTAGGCTTGCCCGACCGCTGTCACCGCAGACGGCCTGATTGGGTGCGGGTGGCCATTAACGGTAGGCCCGTCGAGGTCAGCGAATTGTTTCAGTCGCTGATAAATAGCTTCCGGCGAACGCTTCCACGCGATCGCTATCCGGTGTGTTTTTTGCACGTCACCCTGCCGCCCACCCAGTTGGATTGGAACCGGCACCCGGCGAAATCGGAGATTTATGTGCACGGGGTTGAGGCTGTCTGCGATCGTATTACGGCTGCGGTGACGGATCTTTTGCAGCTTGGCAACCTGAGTGATGCGGTTCAAACTCAGCGGGCAGGAGACTTAGTTAAAGCGGCTGAGCAGGCCGGGGGGTATCAAACCTCCCGACAAATCCAACCAGATGTAGAGCTATCTGCGGACTTGGCGGTTGGTCAACCGTCGGATTTGGCAGCGGCCACAACTGTCAATTTATCGGATGCGCTGCCGACGCAATCTCCGAGTGGTGTCCCTGGAGACTTGAAGGCGATCGCCCAGGTCCACAATATGTACATTTTGGCGGAGCACGAGGGTGGGCTGTGCCTAATCGAGCAACACATTGCCCATGAGCGCGTGCTGTATGAACAGCTTCAGCAGCGCTGGCAAATGGTCCCCGTGGCCTCGCCCATTGTGCTCGCTGACCTCACCCCCGAGCAGGTGGAACAGCTCACCGACATCGGGATAGAGGTGGCACCCTTTGGCGATAACCTGTGGGCCATTCGCAGTGTTCCTGAGCCGTTGCATGGCAGGGATGACTGTGCCGATGCCATCCGCGAACTGGCCGAGGGGGCAAATTTGGAAGCGGCCCTAGTGGCGACGGCCTGCCGCACCGCCATTCGGAATGGGACCAAGCTCAGCAAAGGTGAGATGCAAACGTTAGTGACCCAGTGGCAAAGGACTCAGCGATCGCGTACCTGCCCCCATGGACGACCTATCTGCCTCACGCTTAAAGAATCTAGTCTGGCTCGCTACTTCCGCCGTAGCTGGGTGATTGGCAAAAGCCACGGCATTTGAAATTATGGCAACGGCCCCAGCAAGAAGTCCTCATTGAGTTCTTGCTGGGGCCGTAAGGGCATCACGCTGCTGACTAAGTTGTACAGACGCAAAAGAGTTCTGATTACGAAGGTGTTTTCTGCAACTCGGGCTTTTCTTCGGGCAAAATAGCGCCTTCTACCGGGCAGACCTGTAAGCAAATGCCACAGTCAATGCAGGTATCAAAATCAATCCAGTACCAGTCGGTGCCTTTTTTATTTTTGCCAGGACCTTCGTCAATACAGGCGACGGGGCAAGCATCAACGCAATCAGCAATGCCTTCACAGACGTCGGTCACAATGGTGTGGGCCACGGGGTTTCTCGCTCGCTCCTAAAATCAATAGACAAATATATCAACGGACAGCTGTCACACGAACAATCCGTCATGTAACAGCTTAGTTAACAATCTCGATATCGGGCAAGCCCTGATCTGAGATCCAGGCAATTCGCTGGATATTGCGTTTGCGTGCGATCGCTCTCACCTCATCGGCAGACTGGCTCAAATCTAGGCTCATCTCCACACGTACCGTATTCTGACCTGTGTTATTGTCCTCCGACTGCCGAGCCTTTTGGGCATAGGCCCAGGCAGCAGCGGCAGCGGATTCACCCTTCGGCACAATCAGCCAATCCGTCGCGGGAATGTCACTAGGCATTTTCCTTCTGGGCAACAGTTCCTGGTGAAGATGCTCGATATTCATCACAAAGCCGACGCCGGGAAAGCCACCAACCTTCTTCTGGCCATTACTCTGGCCATTACTTTGGCCGTTCTTCCGGGTGTCGTACACAGAGAGTAAATCGTCGTATCGGCCACCTTGACCGAGAATCTGATGGTGCTCGTTGCTCACCACTTCAAAGACGATCCCGGTGTAGTAGTCGAACGGACGAATGAGGCTGAGATCTAGGATGACTGTTGGAATAGGGACACCGCGATCGCGCTCAAGCTGCAAGAGTTCTACCAGCGTCTTCAGCTGATCGGCAATGGCTCGCTGTTCTTCACTGAGTGAAAACTCACTCAGCTGGGTGAGGACGGCCTGGGGCTCACCGCGCAAATTCATCAGTTTGAGCGCCAATGCTTTCAGCTCATTGGTCAGCGACATTTCCTCCAGGGCCACCTGATCAAGCGTCGCAATGCTGTGGCGAACTTTTTCACGGACACCCTCTGGGAACGGTGAGAGCAAGGAATAGGTGAGCGCAGCTTCTCCAAGCACAATTTTGGCATCGGCCAAATCCAAGGCACTGAGGCAATCGCTGGCGAGCAAAATAGCTTCCGCATCAGCCATCAGACCGCTGGCACCCAGTAGCTCAATCCCTGCCTGGTGATATTCTTGCTGGCCGCCTTGGCTACCGTTTGCCGTGCGCCGAAAGACATTGGCGTTGTAATACAGGCGCTGGGGATAGGTCACCGAAGCAAGCCGGGTGACGGCTGCCCGTGCAATGGAAGCCGTGAGTTCAGGACGCAGGCCAAGGCGCTGGGCACCGGCTTGGCCGAGCTGTAATTCAATCACTTCTACGCGGTCAATCGCGCCACCGGCCATCAGGGTATCCATCGTTTCCACAGTAGAGGTGATGATGCGGTGGTAGCCCCACCGATGGAATACTTGCTCTAGGCGATCCTCAATCCAACGCTTTTGGACAACGTCTAAGGGGAGTAAGTCTCGGCCACCCGTAGGGGGTTGAAACCGTTTTCCTTCTGGCTTTACTTCTGTTTTTCCTTCCGGCATTTAACCTTTTTTTCCGCCAAACAATCCGCTTAAGAGACCGCCTTTCTTTGCTCCCTTAGCAGCTCCTCCCTTGGAGCCTTTTTTGCCGCTACCCGCAGTAGCTTTGGCCGTTTGGGCATCAAGCTTGGCTTGCACCTTTTTCGCCATTTCATTTTCAGCGTCAAAAGACAGGGCTTGTTTCGCGTGAATTTTGGCTAGGGTTGCCTGGCCACTCTTGAGATACAGGCTAGCTAAATAGCCATGACAGGGGGCGCTTTGGGGGTGGGCGGCGATCGCTTCTCGCAGTTCCAAAATAGCGCGTGAATAGTCCTTTTTATACTCAAATTCTTTGGCCCGGCCCAAATAGCTCTCAATAATCGCCTCATGGCGGGGGCGGCGGCGCGGCGCTTCAGCGGTCTCTTCAGCCTTTGTCTTAGCAGTGTCTCCGCTACTACTGGCTGCACTGGCCGATTTGCTGCCAACGTTCCCCTTGAGCATGAGGTACACGGCGTTTAGCTCACTGAGCTGGGCGATCGCATCGTTCACCCGCGCCAAATCATCAAACTGGGTTTTCGCAATTTCCTGCAAAGCCTTTGAATAATCAGTTTCTAGGCTGCTAGTACCCAGCAGTTTTTTGGCCATATCAGTTTTAGCTGATAGCAAAATGGGTCTTGCGACCAGCTGATCTTGCTTCATTTTCAGGAGAATATGATGCTCTTTGGCCTTTTTTTCTTGGCTGAGTGCCTCATAGGCCGGATTGATCATTTTTGAGAGCAATTCACTGGCCAACTTCTTTTGCTCGTCAGACGCATCACGCAGGCTATCGGGGTGAAGCTTACGGGCTATTTTGAGATAGCGCTTACGCACCTGCTTAGGCTCTGCGGATAAAGAAAACCCCAGCACGGCATGGTGATCAGTCACATCAAGCTTAAATAGCCCTTCGTTGATGGTCATGGTGAGTAGTTTGAAGGTTGGGTAAAGGTCGTAGGTTCAGGATGCCCGTAAACTCACCCGCAATCTCCCGCGACCTTTACCCTTCAAATGCTCACAGTCAGTCTACTTAGGGACCCAAACCGAGACAGAACCGGCTTCACAGAGAAACTCAGCCCAGCCTTCGTCATCTGTGGTGACGGGCTCATCGATGTGCTCGGTGATATCAACATAGGTGCGGTTAGGCTGACCGATATCCATGCGTTTGGAGCCTGCTTCGCCGTTGCTGAGGAGCACAGCCATGCCACCAGGATGAGCCTCGTTGCCGAGTCGAGTCCAGCCAATGGTGCTCGCGTGATCGAAGTAATCGACCTGCTCGCCATAGCCGTAGGTATGCCGAGCCGCTAAGAATTTGTCGATAATCCACTGGTGGCTATCGAGGACAATGTCATGTTCGTTGCCATCGTCGCCAATGTCGGTGTATTCCGCGCCGTAGTAGTCGGCGTAGAAGATACAGGGATAGCCGTCACGGCGCAGCAGAATTAGGGCGTAGGCCAGCGGCTTAAACCAGGGCTCGACGACGGACTCTAGCGACTGGAGGGGCTGGGAGTCGTGGTTTTCGACCAGGGTAACGGCTAGCTCGGGGTGGGTGGTGACAAGCGCATCGTCAAAGATGGTGCGCATGTCGTAGTCGTCCCAGGTGCTGGCCTGGTGGAAGTTGTAATGCAGGGGCGCATCGAACAGGGTGACGGTTTCGTCAGTGAGTTCGATGAAGCGGTGCAGGGAATTGATATCGCCGGACCAGTATTCACCGACGGCGAAGAGAAAGCGACCGCTATAGCGCTGTACGTGGTCCATCCATTGGGGGAAGAAGCCCGCACGGACGTGCTTGACCGCGTCGAAGCGGAAGCCGTCTAGGTCGATGGTATCTACGTACCACTCGCCCCAGCGCTTGAGGGAATCAGCAACGTCCGGATTGTTGACATCTAGGTTGCAGCCCATGAGGTAGTCGAAGCTGCCTTTTTCCAGGTCTACCTGATCGTGAAAGGACTTGCCTTCGAAGAGGTAGACGGCTTCGAACTCTTCAGGCTCGTATTCATTGTGGTCGGTGGCGTTGAAGTGCCACCAGTGCCATTCCATATCGTTGTACTTTCCCTGGCGACCGGGGAAGGTGAAGTGGGTCCAGCATTTGATGGGCGCCTCTTCACCGATTGTTTCGTGTCGGTTTTCGGGGTCGCAGGGGGTGGCGTTGAATTCTTCTTGGTGGTCTGCGCCCATCATGTGGTTCAGCACCACGTCAGCGTAGACGGATAGGCCAGATTGTTTGGCTGTTTGTACGGCGGAGATGTATTCGTCACGGGTGCCGTATTTGGTGCGCACAGAGCCTTTTTGGTCAAATTCTCCAAGGTCGTAGCGGTCGTAGACGCTGTAACCAACGTCGTTTGAGCCTTCGGAGCCTTTGTAGGCGGGTGGGAGCCACACAGAGGTGATTCCGGCTGCGGATAAATCATCCGCTTTGGTGGCCAGTTCGTTCCACAGTGAGCCGTTCGGGTCCACATACCAGTGGAAGAACTGCATCATTACGCCGTTTGGAGTGGCGTGACTACGGTTGGCAGACATAAGACGAAGGAATCCTTTTGATGTTTTCTGGGGACTCGATGATTTCGTTTCTGATCGTTGCTTCTGGTTACGGCTTAACTGACGCCCCTCGGGACATAATTCGTAATATTCGTAGGAGTGAGTTGTGTGCCGTGCCACCTTAACACACTGTCCAATGCCCAAATTCCGGACTTTTTGGTTCAGATGGCGGATAACCGAAATGGATTCAAATCTTCTGACAGCAATGCTTTTAGCACTGACCTGGAGTGAAAGGCTAGGGGGTTTTTACGGATTTACAAAACTTTATTAAGAAAATCTGAAGTCTTGCAAGTATTGCGCCGTGCGATGCTGCTGTGCAGAGGTGGTCTGGTGGAATTAAATGTTCGGATTGGCTGAGGAATGGCCAGGATATTTATTGGCAGCGGCTAACCGGGGCTTATGGCCATTAACTCTATAATTTGGGCAAGTTCCTGAGCTTTGCTCGTACAGGCTTTTCCGTTTATGACTCGCTTTTTTGTTAGTTACAACAGCGCCGATAAGGGGTGGGCTGAGTGGATTGCCTGGACGCTGGAAGAGGCTGGCCATAAAACGGTGATTCAGGCATGGGATTTTCGCCCGGGCGGGAATTTTGTGTTGGATATGCAGCGGGCGGCTGAGGAAACGGATAAGACGATTTTGGTGCTGTCGGAAAACTATTTGGCAGCGGAGTTTACACAACCGGAATGGGCGGCGGCTTTTGTAGATGATCCCACCAGTCTTGAGCGGAGGGTGATCCCGGTGCGGGTGCAGGTGTGTGAACCGAGGGGATTGCTGCGGCCTATCGTTTATGTCGATTTGGTTGGGGTGGAAAAAGAGGTCGCGCGGCAGAGACTTTTGGAGGCGTTGCCGGAGCGACTGAAGCCGGAGCATGAGCCTGATTTTCCGAGTGGGGAAGGGGGCACGGGGAAGGGGGCATCGGATAGAAAAGATGGAAGCGTTCAGCAGCCTGATTTCCCGAATCCAGCGGTGTCGAAGCCTTGGAATGTACCCTATGACAGGAATACGTTTTTTACGGGACGGGAGACGGTTTTAGAGGATCTGAGATCGCAGCTAGTTGATGGAGGGGCAGCAGCTACTGCCCAAGCCATTAGCGGACTTGGTGGCATTGGGAAAACGCAGACGGCGGTGGAGTATGCCTATCGGCATCGTGATGATTACAGCGCGGTGTTTTGGGTGCGGGCGGAGACGGTCGCAGAAACTCAAATGGGCTTTGTAGAGATTGCTCGATTGCTGGACTTGCCGGAGAAGGATGAGAAAGATCCGAATGACACCGTGCAAGCGGTGAGGCGATGGCTAGAGAGTAATTCGGGATGGCTGCTGGTATTTGATAATGCGGATCAGCCTGAGCAACTGAAGGACTTTCGGCCTCGACAAGGGGTAGGGAATGGCTCGCAACATATATTGCTGACGTCTCGTGCGCAAACGTTCGATAGCGTAGGGATTGCGCGGCCTGTGAGCTTGGCGAAAATGCCGGAAGAAGAGGCGGTGGCCTTTTTGTTTAACCGAACTGGGCGGAATTTAGATATAGAGGATAGCGCCGAGAAAACAGCGGCGGAAGCACTAGCAAGAGAGCTAGGCTATTTGCCTTTGGCGTTGGAGCAGGCGGGGGCCTACCTGCTGGCGCAGCAGATGACGTTTGCGAATTATCTGAAGAGTTATCGCAAGCGGAAATTAGCGTTGCTGGCTCAGAAGGGACCGGTAACTGGGGACTATCCTGAGTCGGTGGCGACGACCTGGGCGCTGAACTTTCAGGCAGTGGAGGCGGCTTCGCAGGCGGCGGCGGATTTGCTGCGGGTGAGTGCGTTTTTGAGCCCGGATGCGATCCCCTATGAGCTTTTTGAAGTTGGTGCAGGTGAGATGGGGGATGCGTTGGCAGCGGCGCTGGGAGACATGGCGGAAGACCCGGCTGCTTTTGCTGAGGCGCTGGCTCCGCTGACGCGTTATTCCTTGGTGCAAGCTGAGCCGACAATGCAGGCTTATAGCGTGGCGCGGATGGTGCAGGAAGTGCAAAAGGCCGCTTTGACCCAGGAAAATCGTCGGATTTGGGTGGAACGTAGCATTGAAGCGGTTTGGAAAGCGTTCCCAACAACTGATTATAAAAACTGGCCACTAATTGATCGGCTTTTACCCCATGCAAGGGTATCGGTTCAGTTAGTGAGCGTTTATCAGGTTGAAGCTAAGGCTGCTGCAAATCTGTTGAATACTACAGGCCTTTATCTAAAGAAAAGAGGACTATACGATGAAGTTGAACCGCTATACCTGCAAGGCATCGAAATCGGCAAACGCAGTCTCGGTGAGGACCATCCCGATGTCGCCACGAGTCTCGCCAACTTGGCCTCTTTCTACCAGGAGCAAGGGCGCTACAATGAGGCCGAACAGCTTTGCCTGCAAGGCATCGAAATCGACAAACGCAGCCTCGGTGAGGAGCATCCCGATGTCGCCATGAGTCTCGACAACTTGGCCAACTTATACCGGAGGCAAGGGCGCTATAACGATGCCGAACCGCTCTTCCTGCAAGCTTTAGAACTTGGCAAACGAAGCCTAGGTGAGGACCACATTCGTGTTGCTACGTCCAGCAACAACTTGGCACTTTTATACTTGGCGCAAGGCCGATACAGCGATGCCGAACCGCTCTTCCTGCAAGCCATAGAAATCTACAAACACAACCTCGGCGATGGCCATCCTGATGTCGCCCCGAGTCTCAACAACTTGGCCAATTTATACTTGCAGGAAGGGCGCTACAGCGATGCCGAACCGCTCTTCCTGCAAGCTTTAGAACTTGGCAAACGAAGCCTAGGTGAGGACCATCCCGCTGTCGCAACAAGGCTCAATAACTTAGCCAATTTATACCGGAAGCAAAGGCGCTACAGCGATGCCGAACCGCTCTTCCTGCAAGCCATAGAAATCGACAAACATAACTTCGGCGAGGACCATCCCGATGTCGCCACGAGTCTCAACAACTTGGCCAAGCTATACTACGCTCAAGGTCGCTACGACGATGCCGGACCGCTTTTCCGTCAAAGCTTAGCCATTTTTGAAAAGGCATTGGGTTCAGAGCATCCCTCATTCCAGAAGGTTCGGAATAATTTGCGGGGAATATTGACGCAGATAGAAAAAGAGAAAGGCCCGGCGTGACTTAAAGGAAACTTTTTACTTTCTTGGCAGAAATTGCGTTCAGAGAGTAATACCGACAAGCCATAATCACAATTTCTATTTCACTGGACTTTATAGATAAGTCTATGCGCCTGATCAATAGTGCATGTTTAGCTCGATCTCTCTTGTCTTCCGGTTCCCCTTGGCAAGCTATCCCTTAGGCAAAAGTGTGTAGAAGCTTTTCAGAGAGTGGGTTTCGAGCATCATCTGTGAAAATATATTAGCAGTCGTGAGTGAACGCACCTAGCCATCATGAAAGATTGGAT
>JBCDAG010000011.1:0-40278 GCA_039186165.1 Cyanobacteria bacterium P01_F01_bin.53 | reverse complement strand
GAGACCAGAAACAAGTCTCCCTGGAGATGATCAGGGACTAAGGTGACGCCATCGAAGAGCATGGCTCTTAATCCCAACTGCGTGAAGATCAAAATATTGGCGAACGCCACCCCTGTGATCGCTACCAGTAGCCGAATTTTGCGATGGGTTAATTGCGCCCAACCCAAGGGTTTGTGAGTCTGCCAATGGATTCTTAGAGACTTTGGTAGATGGCTGAATTTTCGGGGCATTGGTTCTGGCGTTGATGGTTGATGGTTATGGTGTTAATGGTTAATCGCTATTGTTTTTTGGCCGTTGGTTATTGCATACATTTGGGTAAGGCAGATTTTGAGTAAGGGCAACGGTGCTTTGCAGGAAATATCTGCTGAACCTGCCCCTACTGTTCTTTTCTCCGTCATCTACTCCCCTACGCCCTTCCCACATCACCCTCTTATCTCGTCCACCCACTCACTCTTCACCTGTATTGATGTCAACCCTCACCTGCATATTGGTGAGACTTGCTACCTTGGGGCTGTCTTCGGGATGGATTTGAATGCGGACTTCGACGACTCGTTGATTTTCATCAGTGGTGGGGTTGGTGGAGCCGTCAGCGAGGGTACGAGCACCGATTTGCAGGCCGATATGCTCTACAGTGCCGCGGATGCTGTCAGGAAAGCCACCGTACTCGCTTTTAATAGTGGCGTTTTGGCCTACCTCTACTTTGAGAATTTCAGTCTCATATACTTCAGCGATCGCATACATCTGACTGGTTTGCCCAAGCTCGGCAATGCCCTCTTCGGTGTTCACGCGCTCTCCTACGCGGGTATTGATGCGGAGGATTTGCCCTGCCACGGGCACGCGCACTTGGGTGTCGGCTAAATCAGCCCGGCGCTGTTCCACAGCAATTTGAGCCCGCTCTAACTCAACTTGGGCCACCTCAACATCCACAGGGCGCACTTCTTTTAGGGTTGCTAAGGTTTCCTGTTCCTGTTCAATCTGCTTCGACAGAGTCTGTTCGCTGTTGCTCAACTGGGCTTGTCGTTCGGCTAAGGTGGCGCGGGCAATGTCCCGTGCTTCTTGAGATTCGTCCAGAACTTCCTGGCTAATGGCCCCTGCAGTGGCTAAGGTTTGGTTGCGTTTATAGGTTATTTCTGCCTGCCGTAAGTCGGCATTAGCGCTCTCAACCTCAGCTTGCCAAGCCGCAATCTGATTGCGCTGTTGGGCCTCTAGAGCTGCGATGGCAGCTTGCTGAGCGGTAATCTCGGACACTTTGCCTTCGCCTGCTAGGAGCTGATTAAGTCGGGCCTGATAGAAATCGATATTTTTTTCCGCTTCCTCTAGATCGCGCTGACGGCGCTCGTATCCCTGTAAAATAGCGATGACCTGATTGGTCTCAACAAAATCTCCTTCCTCAATCAAAATTTGATTGACCCGACTATCTTCCGCATTCGGGACCGATAGTTGAATCACTTCGCCCTTCGGAACTAGACGCCCTAAAGCCACCACACGATCGCTAGGAATGGTGACTTCTACGGAAATATCAGATTGAGCTTGAGAGCGCTCAGAACAAGCTGTACCCCCAAAGATTGCTAGCAACGCTACAGCATAGCCCCAGCGCTGACCCTGTAAATGGCTTTTGGCGAAAAACAGTGTCATTATCCGTTGTCTGCTATTGGATGTCTGTTATTGGTTGATAGTTAATTTTTGATGGTCAATGATTGAGCGTTCGTCATTGTTCTCTACAAGGGGTAACTTACTATGAACTGTGTGTCATGAACTACTAACCATGAACTACTAACCCAAAGCTAACTACTGATAACCAACCATCAATAACCAACCAATACCCTGTATATTATGAGACTGATTCCTATTTAGGAAGTACCGTTTGGGAAAGTATAAGCAGATTGAATGGAACAAAGGACTCAATCCATTGACCGTAAACGGTGGTCAGCTCTAGGGCAGGTGTTGAGACTCTCTGGACCGATGTTCTGGAGCTGGCGTCTGGGTGGGCTGTTGGGGCTCTTGGTGGTGATTGCAATGGCGGGCAGTGGCTGCTTAATTTGGGAGAGTTTTCAGCGGGAAGAGTTTATTTCGGCATTAGCTGCACGGGATGCAGGGCGGTTTCAGCGATCGCTGCTCACCTTTATCGGCATTCTGGTTGCCAGTGCGTGGCTACAGTCCTTTAGTGCCTTTGTTCGTGATACGTTGGGACTCCGTTGGCGGCAGAGATTGACGCGCCAATTCTTAGGTACCTATCTCGATCAGAAGCGATTCTATCGCTTGGCAGTAGGTCCTCCAGCCGCAGCCCCGGATGCAGTGGTGGACAATCCCGATCAGCGATTGTCAGAAGATATCAAATCTGTGAGCCAGACAACCCTGCTCGTCTTCATTATTGGTCTAGAGTCGATTGTTCAACTGGTGGGCTTTGTGTGGGTGTTATGGTTCATTTCCAAGGCCCTGACGGGATTTCTGGTGGTGTATGCCGGGCTGGGAAGTGCGATCGCGACCCTGTTTTTTGGTAAGCGACTAACGCGCATTAACGCGGAGCAGCTCAAACGTGAGGCTAACTTCCGCTTTGGTTTGATCAACGTGCGCGAGAATGCTGAATCTATTGCTTTCTATCAGGGGCAGGCGCACGAAAGTAGGACTTTGCAAGGGCAGTTTTCTGGGGTCGTGGCGAACTTTAATCGTTTTATTCGCTGGCAGCTGGGACTCGATTTTTTCCAGAATGGCTATCAGTACCTTACGTTTATTATGCCGAGTCTGATTCTGGCTCCTAGCATTTTGGCCGGACAGCTTGAAGTGGGGACAATTTTCCAATCTCAGTTAGCTTTTGATCGCATCTGGCTTTCGCTGAGCTTGGTGGTGGTTCAATTCGAGCAGTTGACGGCATTGGCCGCGAGCGTCGATCGTTTGGGAGTCTTTGCCCAGTCACTGCAAGCGGTGCGTACTCAAGATGACCTGGCGATTCAGACTGTGATAAGTCCAATGCTAGCCGTTCAGAATTTGACGGTGTATACCCCCGATAGTCAGCGGCGATTGTGCCAGGATCTATCGTTTGAAGTGCCTGCCGGAGCAAGCTTGCTGGTGACAGGGCCTAGTGGCGTAGGCAAGAGTGCGCTGTTGAAAACGCTAGCGGGTTTATGGACGGCAGGACAAGGAACGTTGCAGGCTCCGCAAGCGAGTCTCTTTTTACCCCAGCAGCCTTACCTTCCTTTAGGCTCCCTCCGTCGCCAACTCCTGTATCCCCATGGGAATGAAGCCATGACGGATGAGGCTTTGATTGAGGCTCTAAAACAGGTGCAGCTCTTGGGGTTGAGTCAGATGCTAGAAACAGTGGCGGATTGGTCCCAGCGCCTCTCTTTGGGGGAGCAGCAACGACTCAGTTTTGCCCGCTTGCTACTGCAGCGACCGGCCTACGCCATTTTGGATGAGGCGACCAGTGCCGTTGCTGTAGAGCAGGAGCAGGGGCTGTATCAGTGCCTTGTGGAAGCGGGGATCACGGTGATCAGTGTTGGTCATCGTCCTAGCTTGCTGCCCTATCACCTGCAAGTGCTGACCCTCGCGCTCGATCATAGTTGGACCCTGCAATCTACCCAGGATTATCGTTTTGTCTAGTTTGCTAAAGCTAAGCCATCGTCCTGAACGCCGCCGCTGGCAGCGGGTTTGGTCGGTGCTGTGGCCCTATTGGGTGTCTTCTGAAAAGTGGGGAGCTTGGATACTGCTGCTGTCGTTAGTTGTTGTATTGCTCATTCGCACAGGACTGCAGGTGCTGTTTTTGATTTTTGGCGGTGAGCTGACTTCAGCATTAGCGGCTCAGGATAGCGATCGCTTTGTGCAGGCCCTCGTTATCTTTCTTGTTGTACTTGTGGTAGGGGTTCCCTTCGCTTCGTTAGCAGGCTACATCGGTTCCAAGTTGGGGTTGTACTGGCGCGATTGGCTTACCCGCCGCTATCTGGATCGCTATCTGGACAATGCCCAATTCTACCAACTACGACTGCAGGGTACTTTGGATAATCCCGATCAGCGCCTCGAAACTGATATCCGCACCCTGACCCAGGAATCACTCAAGTTTTTTGCCATTGGCCTGGAGTCGATATTACAGCTGATTGGGTTTGCAGGGGTATTGTGGGCGATTTCGCAGCCGCTGATGTTGTTTTTGGTCGTGTACTCAGTTTTGGGTACCGCGATCGCGACTCTCTTTTTCGGACGTATGTTGGTCGGCATTAACCTGGAACAGCTGAAGCGCGAGGCTGATTATCGGTTTGGGCTGGCTCGGATTCGCGAAAATGCCGAGGCGATCGCCCTCTATCGGGGGGAGCAATCAGAGCAACGTCAGAGTTGGCGACAGTTCATTCAGGTGTTCGATAACTTCAAACGCTTGATTCGCTGGCAACTGGGCCTCAATCTCTTTCAAAACCACTACCGCTATGTCACCTTTATTGTGCCGGGGCTGATTCTAGCACCGCGTCTATTTGCCGGGGACCTAGAAATTGGCGATGTTACCCAGGCTGGCTCAGCTTTCAATTTGATGCTAGGGGCGTTGGCGCTGATTGTGCTGCAGATGCAGCAACTGACAAATCTGGGGGCGGCGATGCAGCGCTTGGGACGTTTACACGAGGCCCTGTCTCGGTCATTGTTGTCGGATGAAGGTCAGGTTGATGGAGGGGCGAGCGTCTTACCAACCCCACCGACCAATCCGCCTGCGACCGATACGGAATCGAATACCCCACCCGTGCCCCCTGTCCTACCCAAAATTCAACGGCAGGTGGGTGCCGCGATCGCCCTCAAACATCTAACCCTGCAAACTCCGGATGGCCAAACAACATTAGTGCATGATCTCTCGCTGACGGTAGCCGACCAACAGCATCTTTTGATTATGGGGCCGAGTGGGGTCGGTAAGAGTGCTCTGCTGAGAGCGATCGCAGGTCTGTGGCAGGTTGGTACGGGCACCATTACTACGCCCGACCCTAAATCCATGATGTTTCTCCCCCAGCGCCCTTACCTAATCCGAGGGTCGCTACGCCAGCAGCTTTTGTACCCGAGTGATAGAGAACAAGGAACAGGGCACAGGGCACAGGGCACAGAGAACAGGGAACAAGGCACAGAGAATAGAAAAGAACACACGCAAAACGCAAAACGCAAAACGCAAAACTTTCTCCTGTCTCCTGACTCCTGTCTCCTGACTCCTGACTCCTCCCTCCCCATTTCAGACGACGCAATGATTGCGGTGCTAGAGCAGGTGAATCTAGCAGATCTGCTGTCGCGATGGGGCAGTTTAGACGGGGGGCAGGACGAGATGCAAACGCTCTCGGGGGGAGAGCAGCAGCGTTTGGCGTTGGCGCGGCTGTTGCTGCATCCACCACGATATGCGCTATTGGATGAGGCCACGAGTGCATTGGATTTGCAGAATGAGGCGTGTCTGTATAAGGCGTTGCAGACAACGGAGACGACATTCATTAGCGTTGGGCATCGTTTTTCCCTGAGACAGTACCATCAGCAGTTTTTAGAAATAACTATCGATCAGGGATGGACCATTAGAGCTATTGCCCAACCGCTCTAATCCAACAAAGTCAAAGATGACGTCTATACATTTCGTCACGAAATTTGTTTGCCAATGAGTTGCGAAATATAAGCATTTGGATGATGATGCTTATTGAGAATTTAAATCAATACATAGACTTGTGTCTAATCAGGATACCTGATTGTTGATACAGACAAATAACTCTTTAAGAGAGGTTTTTGCAGTATAAACACCATCTGTACATGACCGTGCATATGCGTCAGTAGGACACACTTAAGGTGATGAGAAAAATTCTCAAGTGTTATCCATGGAGGATACGGATTTGACCCTTTCACTCAATAAGACCTTTGTTGCCAATAACCCCAAAAATGCGTGGCTAGTTGGTAATGCTAGATTGGTTAGCTTTTCAGGATTGCTGTTGGGCGCTCATCTTGCCCATGCAGCTCTGATTTTGCTGTGGGCAGGCGCTTTTACACTGATCGAAGTGGGTAAAGTGCAGCTAGGGATACCCCTCGGTGAGCAGAATCTGACGTTGCTGCCCCACCTGGCTTTGTTGGGCTGGGGGATTGGTGAGGGTGGCGTGGTTGTTGATACCTATCCCTACTTTGTGGTTGGAGTGTTGCACCTAGTATCGTCCACTGTGCTCGCTGCGGGAGGATTGTTTCATGTTGTGCGCGGTCCGGCTAAATTGGAAGACAGCGAAGGTACAGCTCGTAAGTTTGGTTATGCTTGGACGGACGATCGCCAACTCACTTTGATTTTGGGCCATCATCTTCTCTTTTTGGGAGTAGGTGCTTTGGGACTTTATCTCAAAGCAACTCGTTGGGGCGGATTATACGATGGTGAACTCCATGCAGTACGCTTGATTGATGCACCGACATTTGACCCAGTGCATATCTTCGGCTATTTAGCCGGGCAAACACCCAGTGGTTTCAGCGGTTGGGGGCTAGCTGCGGCTAACAATCTTGAAGATATTGTGGGTGGCCACCTATGGATTGCAATTCTGCTGATTGGCGGTGGTATTTGGCATATCCTGACACCAATGCTGCCTGTGTTTAAGAAAATTGTGCGGGTTGAAGGTGAGGCGTTATTGTCCTATAGCCTTGGTGGTGTTGCTTTCATGGCGTTTCTGTCCTGCGCTTACGTGAGCCACAACACGGCGGCCTACCCGGTGGATTTGTTTGGGGTTGATCGGTTATTGCTCGCAAACACTCAACTGCTATTGGGGAGTCTTGCCTTGGTTGGACATCTCTGGCATGCCTATCGGGTAATCAGCGGTGCTGGTCTGAAAGCTAGCCCTGTAGCCGTTGTCCCTGACTTTGTATTTGTTCCAAATACTATGCCTAAAGTAAAGGATTCGGAGGGCGCATCGGCATAATTTAATCCAGGAAGTATCGGTGATAGAAGTATCCCGAAGTCAGGAGTCAGCATTCCCTAGGGAACTGACTCCTGACTTCTATCCTCAAGAGATCTGCCCACCTGTGATTGCCGGAATCACCTCAGTCATAGGAAGGTCACGAAATGTTCTCAAGGTGAAGGCTGGATAGCCCGTTTGGTGAGCAGATTTACCGACAATATCACCAAGAAAGTAGCTAATACTTTATAGTGTCTGATGGAAATGAATCTCATTAGTTGGCCTTTATGTTAGTCATCCAAGGACTTAATAAGACCTACAGTAATGGCATCCAGGCACTACGCGATATCTCACTGAAAGTTCCCCGCGGAATTTTTGGCTTGCTGGGACCTAATGGTGCGGGCAAATCTTCTTTGATGCGGACCCTGGCAACGCTGCAGGATGCGGATAGTGGTTCTATTACTCTCGATGGCATCGATTTGCTTGGAAATCCTCAGCGGGCGCGCCGTCGCTTGGGTTACTTGCCGCAGGATTTTGGTGTGTATCCCCAGGTTTCAGCCGCAGAGCTATTGGAACAGCTAGCAGTTTTTAAGGGATTTGTGGATGCCAAGGAACGGCAGGCGATCGTGGCTGAGCAGCTACAGTTGGTGAATTTGTATGACCAGCGACATCAGAATCTAGGAACCTTTTCGGGGGGAATGCGACAGCGGTTTGGGATTGCCCAAGCGCTGCTCGGATCGCCCCGATTGGTTATTGTAGATGAACCGACAGCCGGTTTAGATCCTGCCGAGCGCATTCGTTTTCAGAACCTGCTGGCAGAGATTAGCGAAGATCGAGTCCTGCTGCTCTCGACACATATCGTTGAAGATGTCGCCGAGCTTTGTGGCAAGATGGCAATCCTCAATCGGGGGCAAATTGTATGTCAAGGGAGTCCTTCTAGTTTAATGGATGGTCTACGTGGGCGTGTTTGGATGCGTGAAGCTGCAGCCGTGTCTATGGATGCCAACTGGACTGTTATTACTACTCGCATGGAGCGGGGTATTCGTTGGGTGCGTGTCCTGAGTAATGCTCAACCTGGTCCTGACTTTCAGCCTGCCGAACCTGACTTGAGTGATGTGTACTTTACCGCATTGATGGAAGAACGAGAGGCGATCGCTGCTTAGCCTGCTCCAGGGGATGGGTTTCTTATGGAAATGATTAACGGGGTAGCAATTGCTCCCAAGAAACCTGTCCTCTAGGGGCGGATTTGACTCACTCCGTAACGAACGATACTATTGCGAACAGTTGTGAATAAGCAGTCTCTGGTTTCACTGCACTGTAGCTGTTGATTTACTGCCTTTGGTTTAGTATTTTTCTGCTTGTCTAATCACTAGAGACTCTATTCATTTCTACACCCTAATCAATACCTTCATCGCTTCCACCTTTCTGCATTTGCTGCATGATGCCTATGACAAGTAAGGCATTTCGTAAATAGCCTCTGAATCAAAGGCCAAAAGGCTGGCCCAGTTGCCCTTCCCCAGTCTCTCTGGTCCTCTAACTCCTGTCTCCTATTCACCCTTTACCTTTTCCCTTCTCCTCCATCCAGTTTCCTAGCCCTCCACCGCCCCCATGCTCCCCATATTCTCCTTCGAAACGCGCTATCATTTACGTCGCCCTACCTTCTGGCTGATTGCTGTGGTCTTTTTTGCCATTGGCTTCACAGACATGGTTGCTAAAGGCGGTGAGGGCAACGCCTTTTTCTTCGTTAATAGTCCTCTACAGGTTTTCCAAACCACTATTTGGTACACCATTTTCGGCATTCTGGCCGCCGCTGCTTTTGTGGCCGAAACCTTTGTGCGCGATACGAATCAGCGCATGGAGGAACTCATTCTGGCGACGCCGATCACCAAAAGTCGCTATCTAGCGACACGATTTTGGGCTGCCTTTGGCGTAGCGCTGTTGGCGTTTTCGGCCTATCTGCCAGGGATGATACTGGGTAGCCTCATGCCAGGGCTGAATCCTTATGCCATCGGCCCCCTTCGATTCGATGCCTACATCCTTAGCTATGGTTTGGTCGTACTGCCAAACCTGTTTTTGGTATCGGCGATCGCTTTTGGACTAGCTGCCCGCACCCGCAGCTTGGTCATTACTTATGCTGGGGCGATCGTGCTGATCATGGTCTATCTGGCGTCCCTGCTGATGGTGGGGGTGGATGTCATTAACTTTGAGCAGTATCGCCTCTGGGCCTTGGCCGATCCCTTTGGTTTCTATGCTTTGGAGGAGCAAACGTTAGCGTGGAACGTGCATCAGTTCAATACGCTGATGCCACCCTTGAGCCTGACTTTACTGGGAAATCGGGTGCTGTGGTTAGCGATCGCCCTTGCTATAGGAGTCCTTAGCTACATTACCTATCCTTTGAAACTGCCGACGAAACGGTCAGGCAAACGGCGTACCCTTCGGTTGGGAGGACAAGCTATGAATCAGAATCCCGCTGTCGTTCCGACTTTCATGCGGCGTTTGCCTGTCTCCGATGACTCGGCCCAGATTTTTCATCGCAGCGTTTACTTCGCGACACCCAAAACGTGGTTGCGGCAGTGGTTTCGACGTAGCTGGTTTGAGATTCGCCTGATCTTGCAGGGACGAGCGTTTCTAATCTTGACGGCCTGTGGTTTGGTGAGCCTGGTAATGGCCGCGATGGGGACGCGCTCCTTCAACTATTCCAATCCCAGCACCGACATTTTGATCCACTCGGCCAATATCTATCTGGAGTACATTCTGTTTGCCATTATTGTGGTGTACTCGGCAGAAGTGATGTGGCGCGATCGCACACTACGGCTGCAACAAATTATCGATGCGACCCCAGTTGCTAATGGCATCCTGCTGCTATCAAAGCTGACAGGGTTGTTTGCGGTGATTACCGTGAACTTGCTGTTGGCTATGGCTGTGATGGTGGGCTATCAGCTTCTGAATGGTTATACCTATCTACAACTGCCACTCTATTTCCAGATGCTCTTTCTGGAACACGGGCCGTACTTTTACATCACGGCTGCGCTTGCCCTGTTTACCCAAGTCGTGACCCGTCGCAAATACTTGGGGATGGCGCTGGTAGTTCTGATTTCGCTGTCCAAGATTCCTCTGGATGCGTGGGGCTTTTATCACAACCTCTACCGTTTTGCCGCCACCAACGACATTGAATACTCCCCGATGAACCGCTACGGAGGACTGTTTACGGGACATCTCTGGTACGTACTGTACTGGAGCCTGTTCGCTGCCGTCCTGATGGTGCTGGCCTATATTGTTTGGCCGCGTGGCACCCTACAGCAAAGTCTTCTGAGGGCCTGGCGACGGGGCTGGCAGCAAACTTACCGCAATGTAAAGCGATCGCTGGCCGGGTTAGTTGTGCTTTTGGCTGCTGTCGGGGCCTGGATTGCCTATAACACCACAGTCCTTAATGCTTATCAACCCCCCGGGAAGGAAGAAACAGCTGCTGAAATTGAAACCCGCTTCAAGCAGTACGAAAACTTGCCCATGCCGGTGGTGACGGACACCAAGCTAACCATTGATCTGTATCCTGATCAGCGCTACTTCGAGGCCGAAGGAGAATACACGCTGGAAAATCGCACCGATCAACCCATTCACGAGATTCACCTACTGACGTTTATCAACCTGAAGTTGGGCGAGGTGCAGTATCCAGGTGCGACGCTGCGCGAGGCTCATCCCGAGTGGGGCTACTATATCTATGACCTGGCAGAGCCGATGCAGCCAGGAGAGCAGCAAGTCATGCAGTTCCAAACCTACACCGAACGACCGCGCGGATTTCGGAATCAGGTGGATAGCGATGACGTGTACATGATCTACCCCAACGATGTGGCCGGGAATGGTACTAACCTGTATAGCCCTTTCATTTTGCCTTTTGTGGGCTACACCAAGATGGTGGAGCAAAAAAAAGCCTGGCTGCGAGCAAATTTAGGGTTGCCGCCTCTGGATGAACGCATGCGGCCCCACGATGATCCCACGGGGCTATCGCAGGCACTCATGGTGACCCATTTAGGCTGGGGCAGCACGGATGTGACTATCAGTACCCCAGCTAACCAGCGGGCCGTCACTGCAGGGCAATTGGTGGAGGAGCGGGTCAAGGGCGATCGCCGCTACTATCGTTATCAGTCTACGACCCCTACTCGCGGTAAGTTTACAGTCTACTCGGCCCGTTATGAAACGTACATTAATGACGATTACCGAGTACCCATCGAGATCTATCACCATCCCCGGCACAGAGACAATGTGGCACTGATGGCCGAGCACATTGGGGAAGCGCTCACTTTCTACGAAGACACCTTAGGGCCCTATCCCTTTGAGCAGGTGCGGGTGGTGGAGTTTGTCTACTATGACGGCATGATTTTCTCGGAAGGGGGCACGTTAGGCATCCCTGAAGTCCTAGTGTGGAAGAGCAAAGCCACAGGCCCAGGTCGCGAAGCGCTGGTTGATTGGGTAAGCTATCTATTGGCTCAGTCCTGGTGGGAAGACCAGGTGATTGCAGCGGATGTTGCAGGCGGTATGACGATTCGCGAAGCCCTCAGTGCCTATGCCAGTGAGCTATATCAGCGATCGCGCCGCACCCCTGAGGAGCAACGTCTTGCCAAGCAGCAGTGGATGCGCGACTATTTTCGCCAGCTGGGCAAAATTGATTTCCAGGAGCCGCCTCTGGTGGATATCTATAATGAACTCCCGATTGCGCGTCATAAGGGCGGCATGATTCTGGAGCTAATTGAACAGCAGATTGGCCAAGCGGCGATGCTGAAGGCGATTCGCAATTTTCTGGAGGAGTATCGTTATCAACCAGCTCCCTACGCGACGGTGCTGGATCTGCGGGATGCGATCGCGACCCAGGCTCCCAGTGACCAGCGTGCTGCGATTGAGGAACTCTTTGCCCAGGTGGTCACGTTCCAAGTGGGCCTCACCGATGCCGTTTTTGAACCCCTGGCTAATGGCGATTACCGCATCCAGCTCCAGGTGGATGCGCAAAAGCTCTACACTACGCAGCTTGGCCAACAAACCGCAGCGGCTCTGGACTTGCCTTTGACCATCTCCCTTCGCAATCAGGCTGGAGAGGTTATTTATGAGGAGGAACGCTACCTGCAAGATGCCCAAGCTACGGTTGAGTTGGTTGTTGGAGAACTTCCTGTTTCCGCCTCCGTAGACGGTGACTATGCTTTGCCATCTTCTTTCTTACAGGACAATACAAAGCGATTGAGGCCATTGGGCGGGCCGTAATTGTCAGAACTGCAGGCCCAGATACTACCTCACTTTTCCATAGGATACAGACCTTACAGGCGGGATGAAAATTTGCCCTCTATTGTTTTTGATTTCCGTTTCAATCGTCGCCTCATTGGCGGTCCCACGCTTGCCGGAGTATCGATGTTGAGTTTGCTGACGGATTGTAAGAGTGGGATCAGTGCTGCCCGTGGGCAACAACTTTTGGGGTTGGTGCACCCGCAGGTCTTTCAGAACCAATCGCAGACATAAGCTAGCAACTTTGCGATTGGGTATGCTGTTTACTCAGAATAAACCCTGATGAAGCAATCTATCCTAGCGAAAACTTTGCGGTTTTTAGGTATCTTGCTGTTGGTAATAGCGATTGTTTGGGCTATCAACCACTACGGCATTACACAGTTACGTACTCAGATCGAGCACCTTGGTGTTTGGGCTCCACTGGGTCTTTTCAGCTTGCGATTTATCAGTGTTGTGATTCCTGCATTGCCTGGAACCGCTTACTCAGTACTCGCAGGTGGTTTATTAGGCTTTACACAGGGTTTAGTCGTCGTCTGTGTAGCCGATATTCTATCTTGCTTGCTGAGCTTTTTCCTGGCACGACGCTATGGGCGAGGTCTAGTGCAACGCTTGGTGGGCGAGAGCTTTATGGGGCGGATTGATACGCTCAGCCAGCGTCACCTGGAGCACAACTTTTTTCTGTTGACAGGCTGCTTGATGACGGGCTTTTTCGATTTCGTCTGCTATGGTGTGGGGCTTACCAAAGCTCCGTTGACTAGATTTGCCCCGGCACTGGCCGTGGGTATCGCTATTTCGAATCCGCCCATTGTGGCATTGGGAGCAGGCTTATTAGAAGGGGGCAAACTTCTCTTGGGGGTCGCTTTGTTAGGGATATTTGGTTTGGCGATTGTAACGGGGCTAGTACAGCAACGCCAAGCCACATGAAGCCCTGCGACGGCCATCATAGTCAAGACAAGATTTAAGGTTTGGAGTCCAGGATTGTGCTTGCTCCGAACGCAAACTGCTGAAGCTCACGACGAAGTCTAAAATCGCGAATAGGTATAAACACAGGCAACCGGACTTGCTATCACTAAAGCAGATGATGTTTGGGCTAAAAAAACTCCCAGGTGGCGATTCCTGGGAGTAGCTTTTTGTAGGACACCTATTGCTTCCAAGGGAAAGAGGAAAAACCTTAAACGGTTGCTAGCGTTTTCTCCATGTTGCTGGAGTACTCACCCATGCTGGCCGCGCTGTTGCATTGCGCTCGCTTGAGTAATCGCGTTTGCGCCTCGGCTATCCGGTTGGCATCGCCAGACCAGTAGTCGAGGGCTGGTTGCTGAATGGCCCGAGCATAGGAGAAGGTAACTGGCCAAGGGCATTGGGAGCCAAAAATAGCATTCATGGCATTCAAGTGGGCTGAAGATTGTTCCATTGTTTGACCACCCGACAGGAACGCAATACCGGCCACGCTAGCAGGTACATTTTTCAACAAACAGCTAATCGTAGCTTCTGCTACCGCCTCAATGCTGGCTGGCTCAGAACAGGCTTTACCCGGAATCACCATGCTGGGTTTCAGAATCATCTGATCAAAGGCAACATTTTGCGTATGCAGTTGGTTGAATACTTCACGCAGCGTTTCATCGGTGACATGCCAGCAATGAGCTAGTGTGTGATCGCCATCGATTAACACTTCTGGCTCCACGATAGGCACGAGCCCTCCCTCTTGACAAAGCGCTGCGTACCGAGCAAGACCATGAGCATTAGCCTCAATACAGGCGCGACTAGGGATGCCATTGCCAATGGTAATCACTGCCCGCCACTTAGCAAACCGGGCACCCATTTGGTAGTACTCAGCGAGGCGATCGCGCAGTCCATCAAGTCCCTCCGTAACTTTTTCATTGGGGTGACCGGCCATATCCTTAGCGCCAGTATCAACTTTAATACCGGGAAGCATACCCGCCTCTGTAATCACCTTCAGAAAAGGTACGCCATCCTGGGTCGACTGACGAATGGTCTCATCGTAGAGAATCGGCCCACTGATGTAGTTCGCTAAATTTGGAGTTGTCAAGATCAATTCCCGATAAGCCTGACGATACTCCTCCGTGGCGGGAATACCCAGCTTTTGGAATCGCTTATTGCAAGTGCCATTGCTTTCGTCCATGGCCAGAACCCCCTTACCTCTGGCAACCATGGCTTGGGCTGTTGCTTTTAACTCTTGTGCATATGCGCTCATATAAACCTCCTGGAAATTGGCATGCGTCATTTCTATCTTTAATGAGATATACTCTCATTAAGCTTACTTGTCAAACGGATCTAAGTTTCAAGAAATTGGTGCTTACATGAAGATGCTGAAAGCAAAGATATTCTGGCCTCTAACCCTTACAATCTTTACCAGGATAGGATTACACTGCTCCCCATGATGATGTAAGAGAATGCTTAAGGTGCATACAAATGCGATCTAGCATCAATAAACTATTTACCTGTTGCGAATTATTTCAGGTTAAAAATCCATGCCAGGACAGCCCATGAATGCAACCAATCAGGCAATCACTCCCGAGTTAGTCAGCAAAATTGCCCACATCGCCGTTCTATTCCGAGCCGAGTTTTGTAACGCTTGGATCGACCTGAAGCCTTGGTTAACCGATACCGAGACCCAGCGCCAACTCGATCCACACTCCATTGATCTCAGCTTTCATTTCTCAGATGGTCATATCGGTTTTGCCTGTGGTTGTGTCTTAATGCAAGTTCGGTTTTCTGAAGGATTGTTGCGGCCGACTTGTCAGTTGGCGGCTATCGAGGCTAACGGCTACGATCGCGCTGAACTACAGTGGGAGTTTTCAACGGTTAGCGGTCGCTTCGTGGGGAAATGTTTACCGGATCAGGAATACCAGTCAAGATTCAAACGGCTAGTTCACAGTATTACGCGGCTATTTGAGTTCCCTAATCAGGCAAGAAATCATTCCGACCAACACTGGTGTTGAAGCAGAACTAGATGGACTACTTCCAGAACACTCACCTAGAAGTAGTCCATCTAAGTCACATTAGATTTGGCGATTGGAGTTTTTGCCTTGACTAAAAACCAGGGATCTGAATTTAGTCAAGGTATCAAGTTGTTTTAGCTGTGTGCTCTTTAATTTGCGTAGTTGTATCCCGTAGGGTAAAGAATACAGACACCAAAATACGCAATGCAGGTGAGTTTTAGCTTAGGGGACAATATTGCGCCTAAGCAAGAAAAACACATTGAGTCTGCAAGGTCTTTTAAGAAGACATCACCCATCTATTGCAAATCATTCTTGATAATAGGCAACTTTTGTTAACAATCCTTAGTTTTTGTAGTTTGCATAACTGAATCGGCCAATAAACTGTCCAAAAAGATACCCCAAACAGCTAGATGAAGCCTGTAACCTTTCGACAATGCTCGAAAATTTCGAGGCTTCAAAAAAAATCGAGGCCGCAAAATTGATCCTCTATTTGGGAAAAGAGTTATGTCTGCTATTGAAACTTTGCAGCAAGTCTATGGTGCGATTGCTGATAATTCGGTTTCGTTAGAAAAGTCAGTCACAGAGCCTATTTTAGAGGGGCTTGGCATTGCTCACGCTAGCTTTGTGGCGCTTTCCTTGCAATATCAGAAACACCATTTTGTGGTTGAAGGGGCGGAGTATTACATGCTTCATGAGTATTTCGCAGAAAGCTATGAAGAGGTGGAAAAACATGCCCATGATCTGGGTGAAAGACTTCATGGTTTGGGCGGAGTCCCAGCGCTAAGTTTTGGCAAGCTGTCGGCGCTTTGCTGCTTTGAGCCAGAATCTGACGATGTCTTTCGTTGCTCGTTAATGGTTGAACATGATTTAGAAGCCGAGCGATCGCTGATTGAATTGATTCGCCGCCAAGCTAATCAAGCTGAGAGCCTGGGAGACCGAGCTACTCGCTACCTATATGAACAAATCTTGTTAAAAACGGAAGAGCGAGTCTATCACTTAGAGCACTTTATGACTCGTGATAGTTTGAAACTATCACGGTAGCTTTTTAGGGAGTGCCTCATCATTCCACGTGAAAATTAATGCGCCTTATCCTGAGGGTATGATGACTTCTAATAAAGAGTTCTCAGACGCTTATCTTTCTCTAAGAGAGTTTGATGCGCTCCCGCTGCTCAATTCTCGATGAAGGTTTTCTGCCAACACTGCTCTAAGTGCTCGACGCATTGCTGCTTAGGAGCGGTGAATACCCGCACAAGACTCCATAGCTGCAGAGCAGTGTTAGTGGTATCAATCTGAACTCGCAATGGTTGATTGCATTTACATTCACAGGGAATTGATAGCGCCTGTAGATAAAAATAGACATCCCAACGGGCTATGCGATCCACCTCAATCTCGATGGTGAGGCGATCGCTTGCGGATAAATAGTCAGCGTCAGCAGATTCCATGATGTTTAACCCATGCAACAGTGAACATTCAGTTTAAGGAGGAGAATGAGATTATCGACAATAATTCCCAGATCAAGCTAAGCAATTACCACTAGGAAGAAAACTAAATTTGATTCCTGAGGCCTCAAGCACCCTCAATTGAAAAATAGCTTGAAGCAACACGCCTCAAAGCTATAAGCCCCTTAAATTGATCAATGCCATTTCACTAGAGAAGGAACACAGATGCCAAAACACACAAAGCAATCGAATCTTAAGCTTGTGCCTTTAAATAACAATGACTCTTAATTAACCATTGATTTCTATCAGAATACCCAAGCCTGGCAGCTAATGCAACCAATTGTCATGAGCGAAACTTCATTGACATCCTCAGGTAATGCCTCATGGCATTTGTGGACAATAGGCACGTAGTTGAATGTACGCACATACTATGGCATGTAATTTAAACCGGGAAACTTTGGCCAGGAAGAGAATTTAGGAGCTAGGAGCTAGAATCCAATGTTCTCCTGACTCCTAGCTCCTGGATTCTGGATTCTGGATTCTGGATTCTGTTCCAACTAATATTTCTCGCCTTAAGTTGATCGCCCATACTATCCACAAGCTGTCACATCTAACGAAGATGAGTCGGTAGTAACGAGAGCGCCGCGATCGCTAAAAATAGCAGGCTAGTCCCCGTTTCCAGCAGGGCAACCTGTTGGATTTTAGTACTGCAATACCAGTCTTTTTGCCACAGAATCAGGCCAAACTTGAGCACAGCAACCCCCAAGGCAGAAGCCGTTAGTAATGTCAGCCAATGGATTTGCCACAGTGTCAGGATAAGGGCTACTGCGATCATGTGAAAAATTACACCAGACAGAATGGATGCCGTCCGAACTTTTCTAAGCTTGACCGTAAAAATAGCTCCCGAGAAAAACACTGTATTCAGTAGCCAGAGGGCGATCGCCGTTGCTGACAGAGTACCTGTAGTCGCGAGGTAGGCCAGTGGGGCCGACAAACATACGCCACCAAAGGTGACCAATTCATTCAAAATGGATTTTTGCTGCCGTTGCCATACGGAAAGGCCATCCACCAGCAAAGCTCCCAACACGGCACCACAGATCATCGCCAATGCCCCCTTGGCTGCAACTTGCCAAAGCAGCCAGAGGGCGATCGCGCCAGCGATACCTCCATAGATTGCAGTCCACAACAAAAAGCGAGGCTTCCAACTGTGCCGTTGCTTAATTTGTAGGACCAATGGATGCTCTGCCTGAAAACCACAATACGCACAAACCAGTGCCAGCGTTGTCATCCAGGTCCAATGCTGTGCGGCAGCAGCTCCCGTCAGAAAAGACACTATCAGCATCACATACACTCCATGCTCTGGAGAAACCGTGGGCTGATACCATCGCTTTCGAGGGCAGACTTTAGCATTCGGGGCGATCGCACTCATGGCACTAACCTGCAGTAGACAACGTTAAGACAAACGCCAAATCGGAATCGGCGGCCAAAGCATGGGGAGCATTTGCTGCCATAAAAATAAACTGACCGGGCTTCAGGGAAATGCTCTCCCCATCCAAAGTTAAAGAACCCTCCCCCTCCAGTACTTGCACCGTGGCATTGCGAGTTGAGGTATGCTCCGCAATCTCCGTCTCTGCGGCCAAACAGAATAGGCTGTACTGACAGATCGCGTCTTTCCAGATGACCTTGCTAAGGATACCGGACTCGGGATAGTCAATATGATCTTGAAGTTGGGTGAAGGTAGTTGTGAGGGAGATGAGAGCGGTGGACATGGCTTTTGAGGTAATAGGGTGATGGAGTAATGAAGGGGAATGATGGGGGGTGTTTATTGGCTATTGGTGTTGGTTAACTAACACCGAGTAACAAACAACCCAAACCAATGGGGGTTCCTATTCCCCACTTGGTTTTCTGGCAGAGAGCACGATGTACCCCAAATCACGACCATGACGGCTAAAGGTGTCTCGCATGGCGAGGATACGCTGGCGGAGTATTGGTCGGGTGAGGATATTCCAGCCCACAGTCAGTAGAGTAGGTACGCCTTCTTCCTGGGCAATCCGTCTCGGGTTGAGCAAAGTCATCGGGCCGCCCTCATGATGCTCAACGGTGAGTCCATTAGCTTGACAGGCGGTTAGCCAATCTTGGGTGGGCAGAGGGGCCGCGTTGACGCGGATGGTGGTGGACAGATCGCGATGAATGGTATCAAGGTTGGAGCCTTCAGCGCGTAGTTCGTGACTGAGGAATTGACCGTTGGGCTTGAGACGATCGCAGATTCCAGCCAGGATTTTGGCTTTGCCAGCAGCGGACTGCATCGTCAAGATGGCTTCGGCCAATACATAATCAAACTGTTCGGGAACTTGTTCAAGGTGAAAGATATCGCCTTCAACAATTTTGACCTGATCGGTGAGTCCTGCCGCTGCAACATTGGCTTCGGCGCGGGCCACACTATCAGGATTTTTCTCGATGCCCACGACGCTTACCCCATAACGCTGGGCTAAGGCGATCGCGCTATAGCCAAAACTCGCGGCTAATTCCAAGACGGTTTCACCCGGTTTAAAGTCGGCCCAGGCAAACAGTTGTTCGGTAGCGGCGGAGCCCCCAGGGCGGAGCGCTTTTTTGCCAGCGGCAGCGAGTACTTGATGACCAGGAGCTGTTTTAAGGTTGAGTTGAGTCTGAGTCATGGCACTTACCTGAAGCGATTGACTTGAGTGTGCCAAAAATGCTCAATACCTTCTATGAGCTATCTCATAGTAATCCATCGAAAGTCTTGGCACACTCAGTCTGAAAAGCATTGGAGTTCATACTTGACATGCCTTTAAAGACTGATCTGCTACAAACAAGTTTTACACTTCTTAAAGACCAAAAATCTGAATTTAGTGTTCTTTTCTACCAAAACCTATTTGCTGACTATCCAGAGGTTAAACCGTTATTTGCTCATACCAATATGGAAGAACAACCTAAGAAGTTATTTGCTTCCTTAGTACTTGTCGTTGAGAATTTGAAACAGCCTGACACTTTAACTATTAAGCTCAAAGGCTTAGGCTCTAGGCATGTGAAATATGGTGTTCTGCCGAAGCACTATCCTATGGTCGGGGGGAGTTTACTGAAATCAATGGCGGTAATTCTAAAAGAAAACTGGACTTCTGAAATATTAGAAGCCTGGCTTGAAGCCTATGCAGTGATTACTGAAGTCATGTTAGAGGACTCAGATTATCCTGAAGAAATTCTCTACCCTGAAAGTTATTGCTGCGTTTAGGCGATCGCTGCGATCGTAATTATCCAGTCGGAGTGTTGGGTTTCATCCATCGACGCCAACCTCCGGCAGTACCTTAATTTCGAGAAATCACCATTAGCACGCTGGCAACCAAATTTATTTTCACTCCTCAACCATGGCAGCTTAATCCCTCGCTGTAGCTACCCCTACGCCCTCCGGGCAGGCTACGCCACCCAAAAAGGGGCCCTGCAAAATTCGGATTGGAATGCCCCTTTTGATCAATGGGTTGCAAGGTCTGGTTGTGAGTCTGCAGCTAGGGCAAAATCACGTCAACCCTCTCATGACACCCGGTCGATTGCTCCTGTCTCCCTTGGCAAGGAGGAATATCAGGGGTGCGATCGCTAGCGGAGCGACTAGAACCCCTCCGTCTACGACACCTCCCCTTGGTAAGGGGAGGACGGGAAAGGTGGCTGTACTTGAGATTCAGTAACTTGTGCCTAATGGACAGCTTGAGCAAAGGGGGCATTCCAATACAGGTTTTGCAGAGCCCCTTTTTAAGGGGGCGGCGACAGCGGGGGATCAAGTCGTTACCGCTGAGGTGAGAGAAGAAATTAAATTTACAGAGTAATTAGTTATCAAGCTTAAAACATTAGCCAGGAAGGAGATAACAGGATACTGAGGTGCTCAGCACTCAGTATCCTGACTTAAAATACAAGCTTTAGTTATTGCAAACGAAACAATAGAGGGTTGGGCAATAAACTCAACTTTAAAAGATTTCAGCCATGGCTCTTGATGTTGCCCAGCTTCAAAAAATGACCCTTTTTGCAGACCTCGATGTGGCCCTACTCAGTCAATTGACTGAGCACAGTCGATTGACCCAATACGCCCCAGGCGAAATAGTTTTTCAAGAAGAAGATGAGTTGCCTGCTTGCCTTCATGTGCTGATGTCAGGACGTCTTCAAATTACCAAAGTAGCGGACTCCGGGAAGGAAACGATTTTGCGAATTTTGAAAGCTGAGGAGGTATTTGCGGCTCCAGCAATTTTTGGCAATGGCAAGGCTCCAGCAACAGCAACGGCGATTGAATCAATTACAGTTCTCACCATAGAACGCCAGACTTTATTAGACAGCTTTGCAAAATCACCAGAACTGGCCTTACATTTGCTGGGAGTTTTTAATCAGCGGTTGCAAAGACTCCATAATCAAATGCATGGCATGGTCTCACAACGAGCAATTGTACGACTGGTGAACTACCTAAAGTCGATGGCTGAATATGTAGGCGCTGACTCGGTGGCAGGCGGCGAACAACTAAGATCGCGCCTCACCTACTATCAAATTGCCCGCAGTATCGGCATTACGTATGAAGAGTGTGTCCGTCTATTCAAGCAGCTTAAACCTGCTGCGACCTATCGTCGAGGCGGCATTATTACAATTTGCGATCGCCAACAGTTAGAATTTTTAAGTGCTGGTTGTTCGCCTCATTCTGAATCGTAACGAGCCTTAGCGAATCTTTATGTCTTCTTCTGCTATTCAAAATACCTTTGACCAATCCCAGTGTCGTTACTGTTCCGTTACCTCCAAAGCTAATGGCGAAGACCCCATTGGTACGGCGATCGCTGCTGACCTCTGGATCATGATTGAGGTGCCGCGTCCCTGGACAAAAAATCCTTGGCAAGAAGAAGCAACCGAGCTTTTAGCCCTCTTTGCAGCTTTGGAAAAGCGGCCCCGTCTCTGGGCTAAAACGCAAATTCTGGCGATCGCCTCTGATCGGGGTTATTCCAAGCCAGGCTATCGCCATGTTCTCTGCTACCGACGACCTAATCGACTCTTTGCTAAATATGATCCCGATCAGTATTGTGTGCCCACAGAGGCGATCGCTGATTTAGTCAAAGCATTATTGTTTCAGCGATCGCGGCTGTCAGCGTATGATGCCTATCGTCAGCTTGCGGTGCGTAGTCTATTTGTTTGTACCCACACCCACTACGATGTAGCCTGTGGTCGCTTTGGAACGCCTCTGTACAAAACCTTGCGTCGATATTATGCGGTGGATGATCAGCTCCAGGTTTGGCAAACGGCTCACTTTGGCGGGCATAACTTTGCCCCAACCCTAATGGACTTCCCCATTGGTCAGTTCTGGGGACATTTGGAGCCAGACATCTTGGATGTGCTGGTGTATCGCATTGGGGATGTAACGCAACTGCGGCAGTTTTATCGGGGCTGGTCAGGGTTATCGCGCTGGGCGCAAATTGTGGAGCGTGAAGTTTGGATGCAGGTAGGCTGGGAGTGGTTGGAAATTCCTAAGACTGAGCGAATTTTGGCCAAAGATCGGGGTAAGCTGCTGCACTGGCTCCTTCGCTGGCTCTTGCGCTGGGTGCCGATAATTCGAGCTCAGGTATTGCTAAAGAAACTAGATCAGAAGCTCAATTGGGCCAAGGTGGAAATCAGAGCAGGTGATGCTAAAGAGGGCATGAGTGCTATATGCAGGGGAAGGGTTGAGGTGAGCCACACGGTTATGACGCAGCTACGCTCTGGGAAGGCCAAGGACCTGCATCCGGTTAAACAATATCAGGTGCGTCTGAAGGGAGATCGTCAATACATTCAACTTCATTCAGTTGAAAACCGTAAACAGCCTTAAAACCTGATTCATCCGTATAGATAGTGCAACTTGCAGGGTCAAAGAGATGAACTAAAACGTCCGTGTCTGAACCTTCTGTGACAACTTCGAGAACAAGACCAAAGTGATAGACCTGAAAAGCCACGATCCCCGGAATGAAGGGTTGCTTGAGGCGAACAAGATCCCCCACCTTCACTCTCTATCCCCTGAAACTCCAACTTTCAGATGCTGCTTACTCCGCTTGAGCGTTTTCCACAACTGGCGGACTTCTTCAAAAGCTTCATCTGAGGACAGCTTTCCACCTGTGTGCAAACCACTGACATACCCTACTCGTTGAGCAAATTCCTGCAAATTAGCATTGAAGACAAGCTGCTCTGGTCTAACAGAGCCATGATAGTTAGCATGAGGATATAAAAAGTCTTGTAGCGATTTAGCCATCAGCGCACCTCGATCAGATCAAGATATAAAACAGTGCTATTGAGAATAATTTTCATTAAGAAGGTTGTCAGCTAACATTGCAAAAAATTGTCACCTTAACCAAGGCTTAACCTAATATTAGCAGGTTCGCGATGTGATTGCAGGGCTTTCAGCCTATAGAGGTTGGGGGATTATTCGATATTCATTTCTAGCAGTGACGCAGGATAATGCACTGCTGCTCGGAATAGCGAATGACATCATTAAGCTCAAGTTTCTGTAATAGTCGAGTTACCGTAACTCGACTGGTGCCAATTGCTTCCGCTAGTTGCTGATGCGTGAG
Source organism: Cyanobacteria bacterium P01_F01_bin.53 (assembly GCA_039186165.1). Lineage (GTDB taxonomy): Bacteria > Cyanobacteriota > Cyanobacteriia > Phormidesmidales > Phormidesmidaceae > Phormidesmis. Next base: position 17,176 of record JBCDAG010000011.1, on the reverse strand, counting down.
ACGGAGCTGAATCAAATAGCCTTGCTCAGTGGGACACCCAAATTTAGAAGCTAGCCAATGTAGTAGGAGTTTTAGCCGCTGCAAAATGTGTCCGTGTCGAATTCTAATCAGTTCTTGCATTTGGCAAATATGGTCCAACATGACCTGAGGCAAATCCCAACACTGGTTGATGTTGAGAAGAACGGCCTCGACATGCGTTAGGCACTCAATTTGGCACGGTTGAATACAGGCGAGGGGGTGTCCCGTTAAACCGCCAGCCCCCCAAAAGCCTAAGGTGATCACGGAACCATCTTCAGAGATCGTAAAAAGGCGAACAGCGCCAACTCGAATTTGCCAAAGAATATTTTCCTTGAGGGGAATGTTTTCCCGACGCTTAAAGGTGCGTACCGGAGGAAGATCTAATGGTGACAAGTTGAGCGTGGAATTGTGCATAGAACAAAGGGCTATTGAAAGGTCGTCTGCCTAGAAATCGAAGGATGTTTGTTTTGACTGTCTAAAGCTTGTAGTACCAACAAGTAACTTGCTTAGGAGCACTCGATGGTGTGAAGTCTTTGCAGTTTTGAGCTGCCTGAGTCAATACTTCATAGGGGTTAACGGCACACTTCAACTCTTCACAGCCTGAAAAGTAAAGGCAACGATGGCAAGGAGTAGATCGAAACTGACGCATCTGAATCAGCTCACGACGCAGATCCCGTAATGCTAACCCAATAAACCAGAACATCAATACCAACAACGACAACGGACCTAGAATCACACCTACAAACAGAAGTGTGTTAGAAACAAATTCTTGCGCCATAGATGTTTTATCAATCGGAATTGGGATTCAGTCGCTGCCATAGCCAGGCATCGATCGCAAACTTGCCAGCTCCATTGACCAAAAAGAACAAATAGAACGAGGCATAGAGAGCGGCTGTTTCCAGCGGCGTTACCTTAAGACCATTGCCTTTAATGTGGAAGAAAATAGCCACCAACATGGTGACAAGTAAGGCTGCCGCATTTAAGCGGGTGAGGAAGCCCAAAATGAGCAAAATAGCTCCGACTACTTCCACATAGGCCGCACAGTAGGTAAAGAAAATGGGATACGGGAGACCAATATAGGCCACCACATTGTCGGCAAAGCCCTGGACATTGGCTAACTTATCCAGGCCGTTATGAATCATCAGTCCTCCAGCGCTGACCCGGATGACCAACCAAAAGATTTGGAACCAAGGGTTTTCATTGGTTTTGGACTGCAATAGGAACTGAGTGAGAATGTTGGGTTGCTTCGATTCAGGGATTGTGGTCATGGGTAACTCTGAGGGTTATTGGCTCACCTTCCAGATTATTGCAATAAATTCTCATTAGGTGTGGGTATCTAGTTACTTATATTTACAGAGAGGATTATTCATGGAGCGTGGCTGTATATGTTTCCTATTCCCTCAATGCAAAAGTTTGTAGAGTTTTCTAGAGAACACCAAAACCAGAGAATCTCTGAGAGAATGGCTCTTGCTTTGAGAAACATTTTCATCAAGAGTTCTGTCTTGATTGCTTGAATCATGGAACAACCTTACGCCTCAAAGGGACTTAACAACACCGTGCGGGCTTTGGGCTTGGTCAGTCTCTTTACTGACTTGGCGAGCAAGATGGTATATCCCATCACTCCCATTTTTCTGACTACAGTATTAGGAGCTCCCGCTTGGACCGTAGGCGTTGTCGAGGGGATTGCAGAGAGTACGGCAAGCATCCTCAAGCTTTATTCCGGTTGGTTATCCGATCGCTTAGGACGACGTAAGCCATTTGCGGTGCTGGGATATGGGCTAGGCGCTATTTCCAAGCTGATTTTGGCGGTTGCCGGGGTCTGGGGTCATGTGCTGGGGGCGCGATTCCTTGATCGCGTTGGTAAAGGATTACGGGCTGCCCCTAGAGATGCGCTGATTGCTGAGAATTGTTCGCCACAGCAACGGGGGCGAGCCTTTGGGCTGCACCATAGCCTGGAAACAATTGGTGAAGTTGTTGGGCCCTTACTGGGTTTTGCGTTTCTTCTGTACTTTACGGATAACTATCGCGGGGTGTTTGCGATCGCTTTCTTGCCCGCGATTGTGGGAGTTTTAGTGCTAGCAACCCTCGTACGAGAACCCCAAAATGCCATCGTAGAGACGGACCAGCGTGTGTCTTCTCCCAATCGCCGTGGGAATAACTCCATACCCCAAAAACGATCACGACCTCAATTTACGTTTCGGGGTCTGAGTCCGATCTATCGGCGCTACCTACTGGTCGTGGGGCGGTTTAGCTTGGGCAATTCTTCCGATGCTTTTTTGCTACTCCGGGCACAAGACCTGGGTTTTGTTGGAGGGCAGGTACTGTTGCTTTACGCTGTATTTAATCTGGTGGAGGTGCTGCTGGGATATGCGGTAGGTAACCTATCGGATCGGGTCGGGCGGCGGCCGTTATTGGCCAGTGGCTATTTAGTGTTTGCAGGGGTGTATCTAGGCTTCGCGGTCGCCTGGGGGACAACCGCAGTTTGGGTTTTGTTTGGGTTCTATGGTTTGTATTCCACGTTGACGCGCGGCGTGCAAAAGGCATTTGTTGCAGATTTGGTCCATCCGCAGCGACGCGGGGCAGAGACAGGCACGTTCTACATGGTGGTAGGGCTGGCAGCTTTACCGGCTAGTTTAATCGCCGGCTGGCTGTATGCGCAGGTGTCTGTGGCAGCACCGTTTTATGTCAGTGCAGTAACAGCCGTGCTGGCAGCCGTGCTGCTCGTAAACGTGCGATCGTCTTGATGAATCAATAGATGTGCTGTAAATTTTCTCGTAGGGTAAGAATAGTTCTCAACAAATCCCCACAAAGATTCCTATGGGCCTCTCCAAACCGTGTGCTGAACAGCGGAAGAAAGAATTCCGCATCTTTCGACGAATTATCATTGGGGCTTTTATTGGTGCCGTGGGGTTGCACATTTCTTCAGTGCCCCTGATTGTTCGCTTCGCAGCGAGCCTAGTTCGAACTTTCGATCCATTATTGGATCAAGCACAAGAACCTATTGATATCATTTGGGTGGAAGAAGAAGAAGTGCTGCCTGATCCTCCTGAGGAAGTTGCGCCGCCACCGACCAATGAAGAGGCCGTTGCTAACGAGCCTGCTGCTGCCGCTGCCGAATCCTCGCTACCTCCATTGCCAACTTCTGAGCCAGTTGTCCCTACACCGCCAACGGCTAATTCGGTGGATACGATACCCACCCAGTCTGCTGCTGTTACCAGTGAGAATGGAGTTCTGGATGGGGAAGGGGCCATTGGCGATAGCATTGCAATCGGTATTGTTCCTGGTTCTGGCAGTCCTGAAATCTATCAAGGTCCGGTCAAACCGCCTAATATAAGAACCGGACTACTTGAAGCAGTGCCCGCGATCGTCAGTATTAACAATCCTGAAAGGCAGCAGCGACGGGGTGGCTCACGTACCATTTCTTGTGACCCCTGTACGCTGCCGGATTATCCTGAATCACAGCGTCGCCGTGGTCGTGAGGGATTTCCTGTTATCGGTGTCAGATTTGATGGTGACGGCAATGTCATTGCTGCTGAGATTGAATCCTTCGGTGATAGTGAAGCCTTCGATCAGGTGGTTTTGGAAGAAGCCTTGACAAACTGGCGTTTTGACGACCCATATGGCTTGGGAGGACAAGTTTCTGTTGATGTGGCCTTTGTGATGGAAGGGTCAGAACAACACGAAGCCTTACAAGAAGAGGGCGTCCGGGAATCGGTTGAATTGCCCGTTCAGCAAAGCTCAACGTCAACGGGCTCGTCGGGTTCCCCGCAGGTGACCCGGCCTTCCTCTGGGATATCCAGCACGGCTACATCGCCGGTGGCACCGGCTGACCCCCCACCCGCTGCAGTGACAACTCCTTCCCCTTCTACAGCTGAAACATCCTCCAATTCTGAATCTATCGCCGCCGAATCAAATCCTACGCCTGCTGCCGTAGCGGCAACGACTCAAATTGCCCCATTGCCTAACAGTAGCGCTGAACCAGGAGGTGCATCCGTTAGCCCATCGCCAGCACCCAAGCCGCAGACAGCCGCTTTACCGGTAACTGCTAAGCCCACACCGTCTCGAGTGACACCAGGAGCTGCCCTCCGGACGCCAGTTCCCCAGTCTGCACCCCCTGTACCAGTACCAGAGCGAGTTCAGTCCTCCTCTGTGGGTGACACGACTGATGATGACTAGCGGTAGAAGCATTGATGGTGTGAGGGGCCGAGGGTAGAAGGGTGATAGTGAGGTAAATACAAAATTGGGATGCACCCACCAACTACAAATAACACTGAACAAACCACCAATAACCAAATAACAAACCACCAATAACCAAATAACAAACCACCGATACTGTATTGATTTTTGTTCTCAATAATCCTAAGATGCCTCGGTAGCGTGCTTTACCTGTCTAGCAGTTGTTTTCAGTCGTTTTTGAGTGCATTTGAATGAATTCCCTTGGTCGGTTAATAGGGTTGGCGATCGCAGGGAGTTTCCCTTTCCTGGTAGCTTATCCGAGCTATGGCCAGTTGACAAAAATCACTAGAGTAACCGTCATTTCCATTGAGGACAGTGTTCAGTTGGTGCTTGAGACCTCTAATGGGGCTGCCCTCGAGGTGTTCCAATCAAGAACACCGAATACGCTGGTGATAGATATTCCAGGGACGCACCTGGTTTTGCCGACAGCGATTCCTTACCGCCGTCGCCATAACACGGGGCCCGTAACCGATATTGTGGTTGAGCAGTTCGATGATACAACTGTACGGCTCACCCTGGTGAGTGCTACGGAGAGCCTTCCGGAGGTTTTCCAAGCCAGAACCGCTGATGAATTAACATTGGACATTTTCCCCCCGGAAGTCCTGGTCGATGGGAATACTCCCGAAGATTTTGGCTCGGGTAACCTGCGACTCATCGTCACGGCAAAACCGCCACCCCGGTACGAACCGCTTCGTGCGAGTACGCGCACAGGAGCTGACTTATTGGATACGCCCCAAAGCATCCAATCGGTGACTCAGGATGTGGTTGAAGATCAGGGAGGAGTTAGTCTGGGGTCAGCGCTGCGGAATGTCAGCGGTGTTTCGACAGGACGCTTGGGTGCGGGCAACCGAGGCAGCTTGCCAATTATTCGCGGATTTGAATCGACGAGCATTTTGCGGAATGGTTTGCGGGATGACACGCTGCAATTTGGCTCTACTATTAACAATATTGAGCGCGTTGAGGTTCTCAAGGGACCGTCTTCTGGCCTGTTTGGTTCGGGGGATTTGGGAGGTGTCATCAACTTGGTGACCGAGCGTCCCCTGGATGAGCCCCGTTATGAAATTGAGACAACCATCGGCAGTGAAGAGCTGATTAGAACCCAAGCCGATTTCACAGGACCATTGGATGCGTCTGGTAATCTCGGCTATCGGCTGAATTTTGCCTATGAGGGCGGTGGCAGTTTTCAAGACTTTGCTGAAACAGAATTTTGGTTCATTGCACCAACGCTGCAGCTCGTTAATACCGAGAATACGGACTTGATTGTGGATTTTGAATACTCCCGAATTACTAACGAGGGTGTGGGACCAGGACTTCCGGCAATTCCGGCAATCGGTACTGAGGGGAATACGCTACCTGCTTTGGAGGCGATTTTAGCGGGGGGAAGCGAGACTGCATTAGAAAGCCTGGAGCAAGCCGGCAAGCTTGATGTGCGAACGAATGTTGGCGAGCCTGATTTAACCGAAGAGGAGACGACTCTGGTGCGGGTCGGTTACCAGTTCAGCCATCGTTTCAGTGATGATTGGCGGTTTGAGAACCAGTTTTTAGGGTCTTTTCAACGAACACCCGTGAGTAATTCGGTAGCCGGTACCGGCTATCCACAGGTTGCAGGGCAGCTTGACTTTAGTGCGCTTGACCGCGTTTATTTAGAGAATCCCAGCAGCCGTGAGGGCTACACGGTAAACGCTAATTTTGTGGGTGATTTCGACATTTTTGGTCTCGATCAGACATTGGTTTTGGGGGCCGAGTGGTCTCATGAAATAGAACGTGACGAAGTAACGCAACGGCTAGTTTTTCCATCTTTTTTCTTTGAACCCTTTGATGTGTTTGAGCCCAACTATGATACGGATCGTTTTTTCGGTGACTTTAATCTTGGTGATATCCCTGGAACCGATCAAATTACTAAAACTGAGACGTTAGGGTTATATGCGCAAACTCAAATCAATCTCTTCGACAGTTTGGTGTTGGTACTGGGAGGTCGTGTTGACTTTGCTGAGCAAGACTTCCAGGATTTGCTGGCGCAGACGCGCATTGAAACCTATGACACAGCATTTAGTCCCCGGGTAGGGCTGGTGTTCAGACCCATTGAAGACTTTTCTATCTACGCTAGCTATGCGGAATCTTTTACGCCAGTGAGTGGCCAGAATATAGATGGTGAAATATTTGTGCCCGAAAGCGGTAGGCAGTATGAGGTGGGGTTGAAGGCTAGCTTGTTCGACGATCGCCTCTTAGCTACCCTCGCCTATTACGACTTGACGCGGACCAATGTTTCCACCCAAGATCCTGCCAACCCAGGGTTTCAGGTGCAGGTGGGTGAGCAAGCCAGTGCTGGATTTGAATTTGACTTGGTAGGCGAAATCTTACCGGGTTGGAATGTCATCGCTAGCTATGCTTACACTGATGCCAGAGTTACGGAAGATACTGTGTTTGAAGAAGGTGTACAACTGGTCAATGCGCCCCGGAATGCTGCCAGTCTATGGACAACCTACCAGTTTCAAAGGGGTGCTTTAGAGGGGTTTGGTCTGGGTGTAGGCGTCTATTTTGTCGGCGATCGCAACGGCAGCCTCAGCGATTTGAGTAGTCCTTCTCGGAGCCCCTTCGAGATACCTGGTTACACCCGCACCGATGCCACGCTCTTCTATGAGGATGAGGACTTCCGAGCTCAACTTAATTTTCAGAACCTCTTTGATGTACGGTACTTTGAAGGAGCCCGTGATCAGTTCCGCGTTATTCCGGGACAGCCATTCACGGTAACGGGTACGCTCTCTTGGACCTTTTGACCGATGCGTGCATTTTTCCGGATCTGGATAGGGCAGCTCGTTTCTACCATTGGCAGTTACATGACGGTGTTTGCCCTGATGATTTGGGTGTGGGACATCACCGGGATGGCCACAAGTCTGGCTTTGGTTGCCTTCTTTTCACAACTGCCACGCATTGCTGTTACACCGCTAGCAGGCATTATTGTGGATCGTTTCCCTCGTAAATATCTAATGATTTTGGGGGATGTCGTGGCAATGCTGTGTACAGTCGCGATCGGATTGCTACATTGGGGCGATCGCCTACAGGTTTGGCATCTGTACAGTGCTGTTGCCCTCTATGGTTGTTTTGGTCAGGTGCAGACCTTAGCCTACTCCACGTCTATCGCGCTGTTGGTACCTCAAAAAGACTATACGCGGGCGGAAAGCATGGTAGCTGCGGTGAACTACAGCGGCGCAATTTTTTCCCCCATCCTGGCGGGTAGTCTCTACCCCCTCATTGGTCTGCGCGGCATTATCCTGGTTGACCTGACGACCTTTTTGATTGCTTTTTGTACACTTCTGACTGCCTCAATTCCCCAACCGAAGGATACTGATGCGGCGGCGGACTCTAATATGAGTTGGGCTAATCTTACCTTTGGCTTTCGCTACATTTTCGAGCGGCCTGGATTTATCGCGCTAGTGTTAGCCTTTTCGCTATTTGCAATTCCTAGCGATATTGGTAAAGCGCTGTATAGCCCCATGATTTTGGCGCGTTCAGGGGGCGATGCCCAAATCTTAGGCATTGTGACGACTGCTGCCGGTGTAGGGGGTGTTTTAGGAGCTTTATTGGTAGGTTGGAAGGGTGGCTTTAAGCGGCGCATTCATGGCATGCTATTGGGGTTTGCAGGAACCGGCTTTTGCAAAATCGTGTTGGGTTGGGGGCAAATTCCTTTAATCTGGATTATGGCCCATTTTGTCGCTACGCTTCTGATTCCCCTTTACTACAGCTCCAGTAATGCGATTTGGTACGCCAAGGTGCCCCCGGCTTTACAAGGAAGAGTATTGGCTGCCGATCAGTTAATTGGATTGGTGATTGGAGCGATCGCGCCCCTCTTAGCGGGGCCTCTTGCCGATCACGTTTTTGAACCTGCCATGCAAGCGGATGGTTGGTTAACGCCTTTTTTTGGTCCCCTTCTAGGAACTGGACCAGGGGCTGGCATGGCCTTACTGTACACGTTGACAGCTCTGCTGATGCTGCTAGTGGGAGTCGGAGGTTATGGTTTTCGGGCACTGCGATCAGTTGAAACTACACTGCCAGATGCTGGAAGATAAGAGAAGGACGAGGCTTTGCCGTGAGCCCTTGGCCATCATGAATCACCAATTACGAGCAACGAACAACGAGATTTGCAAAATTTGCAAGAGCTTCTCCACATTTGCTCAGAGACTTGAGGAGCTACCTTATTAAGAACTAATTCTGATAGATGTGAATCTTTATATTCTTTTAATATCGCCTCGTAGGGAAAATACTAAATACGTTTGCTTGATATGTGGAAACTCCTTGAAAGCGAAATTAGCACAGGCAATATTAGTGGAAATACTTGCCAGAATTGCTTTCTGGGACTAAATACTTCTGGTTTCCGGCGACTGCTTTACACTAACTTTAGAAAGTCACTGTTTAAATAAGCACATTCTGGTGATAATATCGCTGATGATCTCTTGAGAACTGCTCTCAATAAATCATGCCTAGGTGAAGATTCTCTTCGTCATAGGGGTTGGCTGCCGCTGATTTGCTCAGTGATCAGGCTTGCCGTCTTGCATTTGGGTCGGTGAGGCTCGATATCTGCTTTCTTTTGGGAGACTGTAATCGCTTCTAATGCTTTATGGGAGAGCTGTGAAATGCAGCTTATCCGTAGCTTTGCAGCACTGGCTTCGTGAGTTGGCCCTTTAGACAATTAGCCTCTGTCGGCTGTGTTGATTTGCCAAGCTTTGGCTCGACACGGCCACTGTTTGAGTTGCCGCAAGAGATATCCAACGCATTGCAACTGGAGTAATTCCTCAAAAATGGTTCAAGTTAGTCTGACTACTTCCACAACCTTCGAGGGGGACCTCAACGCCCTCGTTGAAGATCAAGGGACGGCGCTGACCGTCCGCTTTGATCTGGATGAGCCCGCCCCTGCCGGTGGTCTGAAGGTCTATATTGACAGTGATACTGAGCAAATCTTAAATCGACTCGATTTGCCTGGGGCAGTCGCAAATCCCCAATTTGAAAATCTCAATCTTTTAGCAACCCAGACCAACTTCGATAATTCTGGTCTGGCGGTTCAAATTACTGAAGGGGCGACATTTGCCACGATTACCCTCGATGTTTTTGATAACCTTGAGCCCGATACCTTTTTGCCCGAGACGTTTGATGGGTTAGTGGAAGCAACGCTCTCATTGCTTACCGCCGATCAGATTGCATCTGAAGATCAAAGCAGCATTACTGACGTCAGTGACTACACCATCGATCCCAATGCTGCCAGCAGTGTTGTGCTGTTTGCGGATACTGCTGATCAGCTACCGGGTGCACCAACACCGCCCTCGCCACCCACTAATGACTACGACGAAGCCGTTAGCGGCGATATCACCGACAATCCTAACGATCCTCTGTCATTGGATCTGAGCGAAGGGACAACCCGTCTATCGGCCACCACTGGCGGCGGCGATCAGGAATATGTAACGGTTACTGTTCCTGACGGTTTCCAGTTAGATTCCATTGATCTCGAGTCTTTCTCTCCTAACGATGTCGCCTTTATCGGAGTACAGGAAGGGGCTACCTTTACTGAACCCCTGGACAACAGTGCCGATACTAGTGAATTTCTCGGTTACACCCTGTTCGGCCCTAGCGCTGTCGGTACCGATATTCTAGACAACATTGGCAACGGTTCCAATGGAGCCAACTTTGAAGGCCAAGGCTTTGAAGGTCCGCTACCCGCCGGTACCTACACCTTTGCCCTCCAGCAGTTAGGTGCCGACAGCGACTATACCTTGGCCTTTAATGTTGGCGAAGCCACTGTTGTGGAGCCACCTGTAGATCCTCCGGTAGACCCACCTGTAGATCCTCCGGTAGATCCTCCGGTAGACCCGCCTGTAGATCCTCCCGTAGGCCCTCCTGTCGTCAGCTTTGAAGCGATTCCTGCTACCGTTTCCGAAGAAGACGCTGCACCGTCTGCTGAGCTCAGCTTCACGGTTACGGGTGAATTTCCCGAAGGCGGTGTGTTGGTTAACTTCGACACCCTTGGTGACAACGACATCATTGCCTTTACTGAGCAGTTTGCCGTTGCTCCTGAAGCTGAATTTAATAACATTGACTTAACCAACTTTGATCCAGCAACTGGCCGGATTCAGTGGACGCTGCTTGCGCCTGAAGCAAATGTCAAGGTCTTCTTCCTCAACGATATTCTTGAAGAAGGTGCCCAAACGTTTGATTTCCAGTTAGTCGAAGGTGAAGGCTACACGGTAGACCCCGATCAAAACTCTACTCTGTTCACCATTAATGATGACAATGGTGGCCCCGGTTTTGGCCCCACTGTTGGTGTGTCAGTCTCTGAAACCAATCTGGCAGAGGGCGATCCCCTCACTGTTACCTTCAATGTAGAGGGGGATATCCCACCAGAAGGTGTACAAGTACTGGTACAAAGTGATGTATTTGGTTCTCTAGGTCAGTTTGACTTGGCAGACCTGGGCAACTTGACTACAACAGGCATCGCTGGCCTACCAGAAGTCGGCGATGGTGGTGGCAGTAGCTTCTTGGTTACGATTACTGAGCCCGTGGCCACAATTGGTCTAAGCGTCTTTGACGATATTCTTGCAGAAGATCCGCTGGATATTACCTTTACCATCGCCAATGGTGAAGAATATGAGGTTGATCCGGCAGCAGCTAGTACTACGTTAACCATTTCTGACGAAGCTCAGCCCGCTGGCCCTACTGTCAGCTTGAGTGTGGACCAAAGCACTCTAACTGAAGGCGGCGATCCGGTGACGCTGACCATCTCAGTCGATGGTGAGATTCCTGAAGGCGGTCTACCCATTCTGATTAACGATGTCGAGAGTGCCAGTAGTCAGGTACGCAGTCTAACTGAGTTTGATGTGGGTAATGTCACCACCACTGGCATTGATGGTTTTCCCTCCCCCGCAGAAGGTGACAGCGGTTTCTTTGTGACCGTAACTGAGCCCACTGCCACCATTACTCTGGCCGCCTTTGATGATGGCGCTGATGAGGACGAAGCGGCTGAGTCCTTTACCTTTGCGGTCATTGACGGTGAAGCCTACGAAGTAGATGCCGATGCCGGGAGCGTTACGATCAATATTCTTGATGCTGCACCCGTTGAGCCCACGGTTACCTTCAGCACTGACACCACTAGCCTGATCGAGTCTGAAGGCACAATCGTTACCTTCAACTTTGACGTCAGCGGCACAATTCCAGAAGAGGGCCTTCCCATAACCCTGAACTTCGACGGAAGTGCTCCCAATTGGTTCTTTGACTTCGATAACTCTGCACGTCCAAGCGTGAATCCAGATACGGGTAGCTTCAACAGCGTCACGATTTTGGGTCAAAACCTGACGGGCATTGACGGTACTCGTTCAGTAGGTGCAGTTGAGCCACCCGACTTCAATCAGCTTGAAATCACGCTGACTGAGAATACGGCGTCCTTCCAGCTAGAGGTGTTTGACGATGTCTTTGCTGAAGATACCGAAACACTTACCGTTAGCCTGATCGAGGGTGATGGCTATGCAGTCGGAGGAACATCCACATCTACGCTGACATTTGAAGACAGTCCCGCAGGTCGCGTAGATGCAACAACTCCTGTGGTTAGCCTGAGTGTAGATAGCACAGATATCGCCGAGGGTGAAACCCTGACAGTTAACTTTGATATTGAGGGCACTATTCCTGAGGGTGGTCTGACCGTCTTTGTTGAGGGTTCTGAAGCTGGCACATTGAATCAGTTTGCCACTAGCGAAGTTGTCTTAACCGGCATTTCGAATGTTGGTCCCAATGCCGATGCTGGTGGTTTCGAAGCCACCATTACTGAGAACCAGGCGTCGATTGTGCTGCCCATCTTTAAAGATGGCTTGGGCGAAGGCACCCGAAGCTTCAGCTATGCCATTACCGATGGTGAGCTGTACGATCCTGACCCTGCCGCTAGCGAAGTCACCCTGACTATCGAAGAGACTGCTCCGGTAATCTCTGTGGATGTTGTCGGTGGTGTGTTTGAAGGTAGCGACCTACTCGTTCCCAATCTGGTGGAGACACCTGAGGCGGGCACTCCAGTATTGAGCGTTGTAGTTTCATCAGATGCCCCCATTCCTGAAGATGGATTGGTGGTCAATATCAACACTGACCTGGCCGACATCACTGAGTTCGTTGACGGGTCCAACTTTGTGCCCACCGCCTTTGGTGGCGAAGTACTAGGTGCCATCTACGACGCAGACGGCAATGCCACCGGACTGCAGGTCAGAATGGATGCTTTTAATACCGTTGTTAACTTCGTTGGCGGTATTGGTCTAGAGGGAGAAGGTCCCCATGACGTTACCTTCTCGGTAGAATCCGCTGGAGCCGCTTATATTCCTTCTGATGAGAGCGCTACCATTACGGTCTACGATACCGTTGACCAGGTGCCTGAGGTTACTGCTGTGCCTGAAATCGGCATTAGCATTGCAGAGCAGCGTCGTCCGCTGTCAGAAGGTAGCGGTGCTATCACCCTAGAGTTCACCGTTGATGGTGACATTCCTCCTGAAGGAGTGATTGCCTATGTCAGCACTGGTGAGCGGGCTGGCCTGGGCGACTTCGACCTTCTCAATGCGGGTGTTGTCGGTGGTACATTCCCCCCACCGGATGGTAACGCAGGTGGTTTCTACTTCAAGATTACTGAGCCTACTGCCAGCATTACATTGCAGGCTGCGGAAGATGAAGAGGTAGAAGGTATCGAAGACGTTAACGTCGCTCTGGTGCCACTGCCTGGCTACACCATTGCTGATGGCGCTGGTGAAGCCATTGCTCTACTGCGTGACGGTCGTGGTTCCGAGATTCAGGTGAGCCTGGAAGCGTCTTCTGATGTTCTGGTAGAAGAAGAGGGCACCTTAGCCGTTCATACCTTTGAGCTAAGTGCTGCACCGCCGGAAGAAGGTATCACTGTAACGGTGATTGCCGATGCGGCCCAAGGTCTCGCTGACTTTGACCTCAGCGGTGCCCAGATTACCGGGATTACCGATCTTTCGATTGCAGAAAGCTTCCCCGAACAGATCACCTTTACCATTATTGAGCAAACCGCCACTATTAGCTTGCCGGTTGCTAATGACGGTACTGCGGAAGGTCTAGAGACTGTTTCGCTGACACTGGCTGAGCCCGGTGAAGATGATAACTACCAGGTGGACCCTGAGACTAACACCGCCACCTTCACTATTGTGGATACTGCGGCTGAAGTCCCTGCAGAGCCCATTACCGACGATCGCTTTGACTCCATCGGTGACACCATTGCTGAAGCCGAGGCCACTGGCCTCAGTGCTGACAATAGCAATGTCACCATCGAAGCAGCTATTAACGGTAACTTCTTCAACTCTGATCGTGTCCGTACCGATAGCACCGAAGATGTAGACATGTACTCAGTGGAACTATCCGCTGGCGATGTGCTCAGCATCGACCTTGACGCTCAAATCAACAGTGATGAAGCGCCGGATACGGTGCTGCGAGTATTCGATGCTGACGGCAATGAGCTGGCTAGCAGCGACGATGACTTCGCACCTGATGAGCTGTTTGCCCCCGGTCGTCGGGACTCTTATCTAGAGTTCACTCCCGATGCCGATGGCACTTACTACATCGGTGTCAGTAGCTTTGGTAACGGCCTCTTTGACTTCTGGACCAACGATGATGGCACGTTTGATAACGATTTCTACGATCCAAACGTGGCGGGTAGTGGTGCTGGCCGCAGCGATGGTCCTTATACCTTAAATCTGTCCCTCAATGAAGTGCCTGGTGCTGCTGCAACTGAGATTCCTGCCAGCACTAGTGAAGGACCGACGGTTTCTCTCTCGGCCACAACTGCCACCTACGACAGCAGCGACAACTTGATTGCTAGTGCCCTGGTGCAGTATACGCCAGAGTTCAGAAATGCCTCCATTCTCACCCTGAGCCTTGCTGTTGATGGCGAAATTCCCGAAGGTGGTGTTGAGACCTATATCACCACCGATGTCGACCTCTCTACCATCTTTAGCACTAGCCAACCTTTCAGCTCAGAGGGCGTAGAAGTGCTAGGGGCGGTTTATGACGATGCCGGTGTCCCCGTTGGCTTAAAGGTGAATCTCACCACCAACAGCGGCTTTGTCAATCTCAATCTCGATGACCCTGAGGAAGCACCCACCGATGGTGAGGAGACTATTACCGTTACTCTGGAGCCTGCTGCTGGCTATACCGTGGGTGAGGGTTCTTTCTCCGTTACTATCTACGACACCCTGGAAGATATACCCGAGCTGCCGACGTTACCTACGGTGAGCATCGCCGTTAGTGAAACGGCTCTAATCGAGTCTGAGGGCAATACCACCACCCTCACCTTCGAACTGAATGAGGCACCACCGGAGGGTGGGTTGACTATTAACGTCGATAGCGGCGTCCGTGCTGCCTTGGGTGAGTTTGATGTGTTTAATGCGGAGATTGAGGGCGGTAACTTCCCCTCCCCCAACTTCCAGGCCAGCGGTTTCTTCTTCACTATGACTGAGCAAACCGCCACCATCACCCTGGCCGCCTTTGACGAGACCACCAATCCAGACATTCCTGCAGAAGATGCTTTGGAAGGGATTGATGAGCTCACATTTACCGTGCAGCCGGGCGTTGGCTATGGTATAGCCCCCAATTCTAATGCTGTTACCGTAACCATTGCTGACAATCCTGACTCTGTTGCCTTAGTCGGCGGCGAAGGCGGCGAAGGCGGCGAAGTTTCCGGTGGCGGTCTGACTGAGAGCGAGTTTAACGATACCATCGCTGATGCCATGGTGACCGGCTTTAGCGCCACTAACCCCTTCTTTGAGGTTGAGGGCGAAATTGATAACAGCCGTCAGACTCGCAACTTTGTCGATGCCACCGAAGATGTTGACATGTACGCCTTTGATCTAGAGGCGGGGCAAGTCGTTATCCTGGATGTGGATGCAGGCGGTACTGGTAGTGCGGGTGTTGAAGGTTCGCTGCTGGATAACATTCTGCGGGTATTTGATGCCGACGGTAACGAAGTTGCCATCAATGAAAATGGCGGTGCCCCCGATGAGGTCTTCCAGGCCAATGGCGATGCCTATCTAGAGTTCGAAGCCCCTGCGGATGGCACCTACTACGTGGGTATCAGCAACCTGGGCAACAACTTCTACGATCCCAATGTGCAGGCCAGCGGCAGCGGTTGGATCTTTGAAGATCGTTTCGAGCCCGGTCCCTATCGGTTTACGGCCACCCTCAAAGGTGCCGTTGTTAGCGATAACGACAGCGTTAGCGGTAACGATGACACCATCGCCACCGCCCAGACATTGGATCTCTCTGCAGAGAACCCCAATATTCTGGTGCAGGCATCCTTTGACCAGCGTTTTGAGGACCGTAACAACACTGCAGACGCCACTGAAGATGTGGATATGTTTGCGGTGCAGCTAGAGGCAGGTGATCGCATCACTGTTGATGCCGACTCTGTGCTGATTGACTTCGATGGCTTCCCCTCCGGTCCGGCTCCAGACTTGAGAATCTTCAATGCCGCAGGCGAAGAGCTGGAATACGTGCGCATCGCAGGTGCTCCTGATGAAGCATTTGTGGCCGGGCGCGATGCTTACCTTGACTTCACTGCGACTGAGGCTGGCACTTACTACATCGGTGCTTCCCAATATCGTAATGAGAGCTACGACCCCAATGTTGTGGGTAGCGGCTCCGGTGCGGTCTTTAGCCCTCAATTCGGTGTCCTGGCTGGCGGCGAGTACACGCTAAATATTGCCCTCAACCCTGAAGGCTTTACTGGCGAAGTATTCGAAGAGTTCGACGGGACTCCAGCGGATGGTGCACCTGTGGTGAGCTTTACCACCACTGCCGGTACCTTTGGTAGCGGTGATGTGGTCATTTCCAGCCAGTTGATTGAGGGCGAGCCCGACACCACCGGTATTCTTGACTTCACATTCAGTGTTGAAGGTGAGATTCCCGAAGGTGGTCTAGAAGTCCTCGTCAAGAGTGATACCGACTTCAGCACCTACTTCGAAGGGTTGGCCTCCAATCCTCGGGTAGCTGTTGGTGGCGAACTCATCGGTGGTCTTTACGATGCTGATGGTGGCTTGATTGGCTTTAGAGCACTGCTCACTGCCAATAATGCTCGCTTCCCCTATAACGCTAATAGCGAGCGGGAAGATGACCCCACCACACCCGATACAATCACCTTCTCCCTGGCCAACAGCGCTGACTATGCAGCCAGTGAGGCATCGTCTTCATCCGTCGTCACCTTCTACGACGATTTGGCCCAGGTGCAGTCGAGCGGTGGTCCCGTACCTGAAGTCGGCATCTCGGTCGATCAGACCCAGTTTATTGAGTCTGAAGGCACGGAAGTCACCCTGACGGTTACCACCACAGGTGATATTCCCGACGATGGTCTATTGGTCTACATCGACGGTGCAGAGCGGGGCTTCCTGGGTGAGTTTGATGTGTTCAATGCCCAAGTTAATGGAGGCACATTCCCCTCTCCTAACGGCGCTGCCAGCGGATTTTTCTTCCGCGTCTTTGAGAACACGGCAACGATTACGCTGCAGGTGTTTGATGAGACCACCAACGACCAGATTGCACCAGAAGATGCCCTTGAAGGCGTTGAAAACTTCACCGTAACGCTTCAGCCCACTGATGCTTACACGGTAAGTGAGACGGCTGCATCCTTCGATATCACCATTCTGGATAATCCTGACTCCGTACCCCTTGCCGATGAGGGTGGTACTGGTGGTGGTACTGGCGGCGGCACCGGTGGTGGCACCGGCGAAGGTGTCGGTGGCGGCACTGGCAGCGGCGCTGGTGGCGAGCAGACTGCTGTTGTTATTACCGATAACGATGGCCGCAGCACCATCGATGACACCCTAGAAACAGCGGTTGCCACCGGTCTAAGTCCTAACCAGACTGAGGTGAGTGTTGAAGGCTCCATTGCCGTTCGCTG
>JBCDAG010000010.1:0-40650 GCA_039186165.1 Cyanobacteria bacterium P01_F01_bin.53 | reverse complement strand
CCAACTTAAGGCACTGTCTCAAAAAGCCCGTACCAGTCTCAAGACTTTATACAAATATTCGCACCTTTGGAGAGACCTAAAAAGGTGTGTAATACCCCAGCCTGAAAGCGATACAGACGATTTAAACCAGGTGATCGTGGGTATCTGCAATCGCCCGAAACCCTCACCAGATGGGCTATTACACACCACTAGCCAAATTACTAAGGGTGTGGACATGACGGACGCCCGAAAAAGCAGTTCCCCAGGGAAAGGGGATGGGGTCCGGGGAAGGGGAAAGGGTTTTCCACAGGCTGAAAGGGGGTTCACATGATGGATGGCCCTCTATTTGAAGAGCTACTGACCGAACTACGCTTACCGCCCCGTGACTTGAGCACCACCCTCGCTGAAATTCACGTTGCCTGTATCCAGTTGGAGCTGATTGAGCCCGGTGTGTGGTGGGACTTCGCCGATAGTCGCCCACGGCTCAGGCATCTCGCCGTTATCGATTGGATGGAGCGTTACCAGTTCGCCAAAATGGCCGACTTAACCCCTCAGGCCCTTACCGCTTTCAGAATTTCCCTCAACCGTCGCATAGCCTTTTTTGATAGAGCATTACCCCATGCCACAGAACCGCTGGATACCAACCACACTGCTAGCTAAAGAGCTAGGCGTGAATCCTAGATATCTTCAAAGAAACCGGCTCAAGCTATTCAAAGCTGGCCATCACTATCGTGTGGTAAACCCCACCTCCTATAGACCTACCTACCGGTGGCACCCTGGGCGCTGCGCCGCGCTGCTGGAGAAAGAAACCAAGCAAGCCGCCAAAATCGAGACGAGCCAACAACCCAAAGCCTCCGGCAAAGGCACCCAGCTGCCCTTCATTGATGGCGTTGAGTCCTATGAAATCCACTAATCATGGTGGCATTGGCCGATCCTCCCGCTTCAGCAATAGGTCATAAACCCGCTGGTGATGACGTTTATCGATCCAGCGCTGATAGGTTCTACTGTGCACAGCCAGCGAATGGCCCATCTGCTGAGCGCTCAATGAATCTGGCCATCCATATTCAAGAGTCCTCACCGCCCAACAGTGACGTAAATCGTAGGGAGCAAACGGCAATTTGGGTGATAAATAGTTCGTTACGGACCGGCCAAGCACTTCATTAGTTCGGTCCAACTTAATTCCTGGTAGCTGCCGCTCTACCAAACTCCAACGCTCAGCCCACTCGGGATAACAGGGCCACACCTCACGAGCACCTGTCTTTGTATTTTGCTCCACATAAACGATGGGGAATTCAGTCAAATCAAGGCGAAACACCTCATGATTTCGTAAGCCATAGCAGGCCATCATTCCATACACCCAGCGCCATTCAGGTTTTGTGATGGTATCCCGACATTGTGCGATCGCCGCGTCGGTGGGCAAGTTTCGCGGTTGCACCTTAGCCGGACTGTAATTGCCTTTCAAGGGTTTCGCATCAAAATCAACTTCTGCAAATTTAGCCAGCGCCCCCACGGCCATACATGCCCGCACCCGGCTCTTAGTATTTGGCTTAGTCTTTAAAATCGCCGCTTCCATCGTCGCCGGCGTCAGCTCAGCACCAGGTGCTAAGCCTTGAAACCCTTTCAGGTAGTCACCTTTCCAAGTGGTGATAGCACCACCCTTGGCATTAAGGTACCAGTGCTCGAACTTTTCAATCCACTCGCCACAGTTACCAGGCTTCAAGGCTTTTACATTTATATATCGCCCCCAATCAAATTCACGAGTGGCTAACTGCCCACCCACTAAACGAGCCTCTTTCATAGCTGTTCGCAATCCAGCAGGGTTAGCCGGAAGCCTCAGATATATTCGCTGCTGATGGGGCCGCGTTGCTTTGCTGTGAGGTTTTGGAGGCAACGTACCTCTCAAATGCAACTTGCCAGCAATTTGCCCTACGGTTACGCCAGCTCGCAGATCACGTAGCTGGGCATTTACAGCAGCGATTTTCTCTGAAATATCCAAGACTAAAATACGGCCTAAAAAATGCGTGTCAATCAGTGTCAATTGGTGTCAATCAGTGTCAATTAAACCACATCAACAAACGGCCATGAAAAAGCCTCAACCGCTTTGATAGCAGTTGAGGCAGCATTTTTTAGTAATAACCGTTAGGGTATCCACACCCCCCATTTTTGAAAGAAACTGGCAAAATATTGGAAACCCTCACCTGTGGGCTGTTTCATTGATGTTGATTTCGTGAGTGAGAGATCCAATGAGTTTTCTTAAAGACCTGCCAGACGCCCTCCAAGCAGCTTGGGCAAGCGCACTGCCCAATAATTGGGCGAATAATTGGGCAACCAACGGCAATCTCTTGGGCAAACGTCTAGCTATATCCTCTATTCCTTTGGGTCGCTGGATTCGCTGGATCACCTCTGCATCGCTAGCCTTCTTACTCACCAATAGCCTATGGCTATTACCGGCATGGGCACTCTCAGCTGTGGAAGAGGCCGCAATCACCTCACCACCCACACAGCCAGTACCCACACAGCCGACAAATCGTACATCCGCTACAGCCAGCGCGATCGCCGGAGAGAGTTTTGTAGCCAATGCCGTCCGCACCGTCGGGGACGCGGTGGTTCGAATCGACACTGAACGCACGGTTACTCGAAACGTCCCCGATATGTTTTACGACGACCCGTTTTTTCGCGGCTCGTTTGGCGGCAGAAACGGCGGTTTTCAAAGTATTCCACAGGAAGAAAGACTGCGTGGGCAGGGCTCAGGCTTCATCATCAATGAGCAAGGCGATATTCTCACCAATGCCCACGTTGTCGATGGCACCGATCAGGTCACGGTCAAACTCAAAGACGGTCGCTCCTTTGAAGGCTATGTCGAGGGCATTGATGACATTACCGATCTGGCCGTGATTCGAATTAATGCCGGTAACGAGCCCCTACCCACTTCCCGCTTAGGCGATTCAGATGACGTGGAAGTGGGCGATTGGGCGATCGCAGTCGGCAATCCCCTCGGACTCGATAACACCGTTACCCTTGGCATCGTCAGCACCCTCAAGCGCTCCAGCGCCGCAGTGGGCATTCCTGATAAGCGCATTGATTTCATTCAAACAGACGCAGCCATTAACCCCGGCAACTCCGGTGGCCCTTTATTGAATTCCCAAGGCGAAGTCATTGGCATTAATACTGCCATCCGTGCTGATGCCATGGGTATCGGATTTGCCATTCCCATCAATAAAGCCAGGCCATACAAGCGAGCTTGGCCAGGGGTGAGCGCATCGCCCATCCTTACCTCGGTGTGCAGATTGCAACTCTCACACCTGACATGGCCAAGATGAATAATGAAGATCCCAATAGCGCCATTGAGCTACCCGTCACCGATGGCGTATTAGTTGTCCGTGTCTTGCCAAATACACCGGCTGCTGAAGCTGGGCTCCGTCGTGGGGATGTCATTACTAGAATTGCAGGTGTTCGTGTGAAGCAAGCGGATCAGCTGCAAAGTCGGGTTGACTTGGTCAAAGTGGGTGAGGCTTTAGAAGTAACGCTCAAACGAGGTGATCGCACACAAACACTATCAGTCAAAACAGCCGATTTATCCACCCAAGAAGAGGCCTAGAAGATTGATATCAATTCAAGATTAACTGTTAGGAACTGGGCAATTCATGCATGCTTCTAGAGACATTTTGTCTGCGATCTATGGACAATGAAGATAGTTTCATGAAACAGCAAAATGCCGCGTGAAACTGTAAGATGTTGCTATGATTTGACACATAGCTAGTTATTTGGCTAGTTCCAAACACTTTTCATCCCTAGAGTTCCGTCTTTTGCCATTTTTAACGCAGGTGCTCGGAACTCAAAGGACCGCTTAGTAGCATCTAGGTCTTGTCACCTATCTATTACTAAGTAAACAGCGGGACGAAAACCCGGGAAAGGCATTCCCTAATCAAGTGCTTATTACAAAGTGCTTAACAGGGCCAATGTTTTTCCTGGGTTTTTTAATCGCCAGAATGTTGGATTCCTTCAGCAAGCCTTGTTATTGTCTAAAGGACACAACATTGCCAACTGCTTAAACCACTCAGCCTGAGCAACTAATCCATTGAATATTCTGAAAAAAATACCACCCACGACACATCCCCATCAACAACAGTCAATGGACATGAAGCTCATTAATATTGGATTTGGCAACACGGTTTCGGCCAGTCGAGTGATTGCCATTGTCAGCCCAGAATCTGCACCTATTAAGCGAATTATTGGCGATGCTCGCGATCGCGGACAACTCATTGATGCCACCTATGGCCGTCGTACCCGAGCCGTCATCATTATCGACTCAGAGCATGTTGTCCTCTCTGCTATCCAACCCGAAACAGTTGCCCAGCGCTTTGTCACATAGCTCCATCCTCCAGCAGCAAACAATGCACCAGTAGTACCCATAGAAGTCATAGCAGCCCATAGAAGCAATCTGCTATGTCACCTCAGATAAAAGCTAGGTAACTAAAAAGCTAGGTAACTATAGGGTAACTAAAAGCTAAATCACGTTTCAAACAAAGCCCCTGCGTTTCTTCAACATCAGGGGCTTTGTTTGGTATGTCAGCTAGTCGCTCCAGCGTCTAATAAGGCTAAAGAGCTGTACTCTGATCGTCAATGAGGCCATCGCCACCCAGAGGTGGAATAGTCGGAGAAGGAGAAACCGGAGGGGCTTCACCAATCTCAGTGGGCTTTTTCTCACCACCACCAATCATGCCATCACCCGCAATGAGATCTAAGCCACCTTCACGGTCATAGGCCCGTGCTGTGCGATCATCTAGCACCATGTCAGAGAGGGTCATGTCATTCCCTAAAAATGTGCCATCAAAGGACGTATCAATCTCAGGAGAAGACGGCTCCTCGTAAGCATTAAATCCAGTACCCGCAGGAATCAAGCGACCAATAATCACATTCTCCTTCAGGCCCCGTAACCAGTCAGACTTACCCTGAATGGCCGCTTCTGTCAGCACACGCGTCGTCTCTTGGAAACTGGCCGCAGAGATAAAGCTATCAGTGTTCAACGAAGCCTTGGTGATTCCCAAGAGTACAGGCGTATAGTCCGCCGGTGCCATTCCCGTAATCGACATCGCCTCATTCACTTGCTCCAGCTGACGAATTTCAACCAGCTCGCCCGGTAGCATGGTCGTGTCGCCACCATCTTCCACTCGAGCCTTAGAGGTCATCTGCCGGACAATCACTTCAATGTGCTTATCCGCAATATCAACCCCCTGAGACTGATACACCGACTGCACTTCGTTCACCAAGAACGACTGCACCTTTTCCAAACTGAGCATTGCAGCCTCATGAGTACCCTTATTCTGGCGATAGTACTTAAAGAAGATCTCCAGAATCTGGTGAGGAATCGAAGGACCATCCGTCAACGGCTCACCCACACTGACCTTTTGGCCATCACCCACAACCAAGTTTTGGCCAGGTGCGATGGGATAGTCAGAGACGGTCCCATCCTTCTCAACGACCTTCACCTCAACAGATTCATCATCGTTGTACACCACCTGAGCAACCCCAGCGTGCTCGGCCAAAATGCAGGCTTCTTTAGGTTTACGGGCCTCTAGCAACTCCTCAATACGAGGTAGCCCCTGAATAATATCCCCAGTCTTAGCACGCTCAAAGACCAGCAGTACCAAGCCATCACCCCGCTGAACAAGGTCACCGTCATCAATATGCAACACCGCACCGGTTGATACTCGATAAGGCCGGGCGATTCTCAGCACCACCTCGTTATCGCGAACTTCAACCACTTGCCCCGACTCCGAGGTTGGCTGGCCTTCAGCTAACAACGTTCCGTCTACCAAAAGATCGCCCTTCGACACAATCGGCTTTTTATCGCCTGTACTGATCACGACGCGATCTGCACTGCGAACCACAAGAACACGGCGAACAGATTCCAGATCTTGACGAATACCTCGAATCTCCCCCGCCTCTTTACAGCGAATTTCAGTCCTTGCAATCACGGCACCCGGTTTAATTTCATCCCCATCTTGAATCATCAAGCGAGTTCTGGTGCTCCCCTGGGTCTGATCGGCTTCAATATCACGGCGAACAACCTGTGTCTCTAAAATCACGAGCTGTAATCGTTGAGCGGCATCTTCAGCGTCACTATCGGCTTTAAGCTCGATGTCAGCCGTTAGTTGAGAGCCGCCCTCATCAATATCGAGCACTAGCTGGGTCCGCAGGATCTCTATACCTTCAACCGACTTGACTCGCTCCCCATCTTTATAAAGCAAGCGCTGTACAGCTTTCAAACGAATACTATTGTCGTCGCTATCGCTTACAGTCAACTGGCTTGGCAATCTTGCCTCATCCGGCACTTCAAATTCCTGCACAGGGCGCAAGAGTAATGCCGCGCCTTCAGGGGTTTCCAAAAACTCTACATATCGCAGCGAGTCGGCAACCACACCCGGAATAACTTCTTCACCAGCATTCACAATGGTGCCATTTTTACTATTGGCAGCCTCGGGGCTATCTACCATATGCAGATCGCCAGGACGAATCATGATTTCGCGCAAAATGTCATTCTTTTGCGTCACGCCAACGACACCACTGGTCTGACAGAAGATATCTTTGACAACTTCAGTACCCGCTTCAATGTATTGGCCGTCTGCCACCATCAACAAGGAAATATCCTTATTGATTTCGTGGGCTTCCGCCGGAATCCAAAGAATCGTGCCACCTTTAGTGATTTCGTAGCCATTTTTCGCCTTACCACGCTTGGCAATTTCCACGCCAGCGAACTTAATAATTCCGCCCGTTTGGGTGCGGAATGTATCGTCAACCAGCTCCGCAACAACCTGGCCATTAGCAACTTTCGTGCCCGGTGTGGCATTAATCGAGAACCGCTGACCACCAGCTGTATTGAGGAAGTAATGCTCACGGCCTTGGCCACTTTCAATTTCGACTTCGGACTTATCGAGCACTACAGACGCAGTGATAATTTCGACTTCACGACCGCCTTTACCGTCAGTAGAAGCATTGGTGAGGCGGACCGTTCCCCCACGCTCTGTAATGATCTTAGTTTCAGCCAAAACGCCTTCACCATCCACCATGTCGCCATTCTGGACAACTGGCTCAGCACCCGGCGGCAAGTTATAAACTTCACCAGAGAGCACCCAAATCAGACCACCCCGCTGTGCCAACCGAGTCATGTTGCCCTGACGGTCAGTCTTTTCTTCCTGCACTAGCCCTTCAAACTTCACCTCACCCGAGAGGTCAGAGGTTACGTCCTTACTCGCCTTCTCAGTCACTTTACGGACTCGGCTAGTACTAGGCATCTCAGCAACCATGTCGCCCTTGGAGATTTCATCACCGTCTTGGGCGAACAAGATAGCACCTTGGGGCAAGGATACAGAGTACTCTTTACCGTTAGTTTCAATCGCAATTTGACTATTCGCTTCCATAACCAAGGCATCTTCGCCGTGGCGAGTACGGAATGGACGAGCATTAATGTTCTCTTGATTCACACGCACAATACCATTGCGCTTGGCACGAATTTGAGGTGCAAGCTCACCGGTAAAAGTACCCCCTGTGTGGAAGGTACGCATCGTCAGCTGAGTACCAGGCTCACCAATAGATTGCGCAGCGATAATACCGACGGCTTCACCCAAGTCCACCATGTGGGAATGGGCCAGGCTCCAACCGTAGCAATGCTGACACACAGAGCGAGCGGCTTCACAGGTCAAGGCAGAACGCGCCTTAATTTCCTTAACTTTTGCAGCACCGATTGCCTCAGCAATATCGTCAGTAATCGCTTGATTGCGAGACACAATCACCTCGCCTGTCTTCGGATGCTTCACATCTTCAGCTGGGACACGGCCCAAAAGACGATCTTTGAGCGGAATAATCACGCGCTCACCATCCGTCATCGGACGGATAGGAATATAGCGATCAGTACCACAATCAATTTCACGGACAATTACATCCTGGGAAACATCTACCAATCGGCGGGTGAGATAGCCCGAGTCAGCCGTACGAAGTGCCGTATCTACCAAGCCTTTACGGGCACCGTAGGACGAAATAATGTACTCGGTAACCGTCAAGCCTTCCCGAAAGTTCGTCTTAATCGGCAGGTCAATGATTTCCCCTTGCGGGTTTGCCATCAAGCCCCGCATACCCACCAGCTGACGCACCTGAGAGATATTGCCTCGGGCACCCGAGTTGGACATCATGTACACCGAGTTCAAGGGGTTGTTATCGCGGAAGTTCTCCACCACCTTATCTTTCAGGTGTTCACTGGTGCTATTCCAGGTATCAATTACCTTCTGGAAACGCTCTACCTCCGTAATTTTGCCTCGGGTATAGCGCTCTTCCGTAATCCGAATTTCTTCTTCGGCTGAGGCCAGCATTGCTTTCTTACTGGGCGGTACCTCAAGGTCTTCCACACTAATGGATACTCCAGCACGGGTTGCATATTTGAAGCCCAAACTCTTAATTCCGTCAGCCATTTGAGCCGTACGGGCTGTGCCATAGTGCTCAAAAGACCATGACACCAAATTTTTTAGCTGCTTTTTATCAATGACTCGGTTGCGAAAAATAACGGGTCTTGATTCGCCTTGCTCTGCCATATCTGTATTCCTTTGCCCTAGAAGTCTTTGCTGCGCGCTTAAAAATGAATGCTCAAAAAACAGTTGGTGAAGTCGTCTGCTACTAACGACTCTGAACCGCGACCAGTCACTATTCAATTGACTGGTCGCGGTTTTCCTTACTCGGCAAGTGCCTCAAACACCGCATGGTTGTAGATGATCCGACCAGGGGTCGTTTCTACATACTGCGAAAGGATATTACCCTCAGCGTCTTCTCGCACCCTACGGAATTTGTAGATTTTGGTAATGGCCCCTGTCGCTTCGTCAGTGGTTACCTCTTTGGGCTCACTGTCATCCTCTGCGGTTTCAACATCACCAATGAAGCGTAGCCAAACCTTGGCATGGAGATCGACAGTGCCTTGTTCATAGGCTGTGATCGCATCTTCCATTCCAGAGAAATAACGCCCTGCCCCCTTTTGCTTACTCGGATCATCTGCCGTGAGGTAATAGCACCCCAGGACCATATCCTGACTAGGCGTAATAATTGGCCGCCCCGTCGCCGGAGACAAAATGTTATTCGACGCCAACATTAGCAATCGAGCTTCCGACTGGGCTTCTAGCGACAGCGGTACGTGCACCGCCATTTGGTCACCGTCAAAGTCAGCGTTGAACGCCGGACAAACCAGCGGATGCAACTGAATAGCACGGCCTTCCACCATAATGGGCTCAAAAGCCTGAATACCCAGCCTGTGCAGCGTTGGTGCACGGTTAAGCATGACAGGATGGCTTTCAATCACATCCTCCAGCACTTCCCACACACTTGGGTCGTTACGTTGAATCAGCTTTTTCGCAGCCTTAATATTGTTCACCAAGCCCTGACGAATCAGGCGATGAATCACAAATGGCTGAAACAGCTCAATGGCCATCTCACGAGGTAAGCCACACTGGTGAATTTTGAGATTAGGCCCCACAACGATCACAGAACGACCAGAGTAGTCAACCCGCTTACCCAATAGGTTCTGACGGAAACGACCCTGCTTACCTTCAATAATGTCGGATAGGGACTTCAGTGGCCGGTTATTTGCACCCACCACCGTACGACCGCGACGACCGTTATCAATCAGGGCATCCACAGCCTCCTGAAGCATCCGTTTCTCATTACGGACAATAATTTCAGGCGCTAAGATTTCTTGCAGACGAGCCAGCCGGTTATTGCGGTTAATCACCCGGCGATACAAGTCATTCAAATCAGAGGTCGCAAAGCGGCCACCATCCAACTGAACCATCGGTCGCAAGTCAGGCGGAATGACCGGAATGACATCTAACACCATCCAATCGGGCTTAGAGCCGGTTGCAATGAAGTTATCAATCACACGCAGACGCTTAATCAACTTTGCTCGCTTTTGACCTTTAGAGGTTGCAATCGTCTCACGCAGTTGCTCAGCCGTTTCTTCTAGCTGCAAGTCTTCCAGCAAGCGCTTCAACGCCTCAGCCCCGATCCCAACTTCAATACCAGCAAGCTGGGAGTCTTCGTCATACAGCTGATCTTCTACCTCCATCCACTGATCTTCACTCAGTAGTTGCTTGTAAGTCAGATTTTCAGCATTACCGGGGTCCAACACGACATACGCATTGAAATAAACGATCTGCTCCACATCACGGAGGGGCATATCCATCAAAATAGCGATGTAGCTCGGAATACCCTTGAGGTACCAAACGTGAGCTACCGGTGCCGCTAATTTGATATAGCCCATACGATGACGCCGCACACGTGACTCAGTCACCTCCACACCGCAGCGCTCACAGACAATGCCACGGTGACGAACACGCTTGTACTTACCACAATGACACTCCCAGTCCTTGGCTGGGCCAAAAATTCGCTCACAAAACAAGCCATCCATTTCTGGCTTTAGCGTTCTGTAGTTAATTGTTTCTGGCTTGGTGACTTCACCCACCACCGTACCGTTTGGCAGCGTTCGCTCTCCCCAGTCGCGAATTCGCTCCGGTGAGGCTAGGCCGATTTTGACATAGTCAAACCGCTGTTCTACTTTCGCCATCCTTCGTTCGTTCCCCTTACAACTTTCGTAGGCTCACTGCGTTTATCAGCGTTAAGCACCACTATTTAAATCTTTCAACAAACTATCTAATTCACGTCAATACCAATTCACGGTAAGACAGAAGACACATACAAACAAAGCATTCGCCTTGCATGACAGCTGTTTGAATCAATCACAGTCGAAGGAAACAAACAACCGTCACCTCTGCCTTTTCGCAGGCCTACAGCCCTACAGCGTTGGCAGTTTAATTTCGCCCAGTGATAGCTCTGGGTGGTTATCAACAGCAGCAGCAGGCTTATCCGAAGAAAGCTTATCCACAGCAGACTTGTCTGCAGCAGGCTCTTCTCGTGCCACCGACTCATAGGTAGGTCTTGAAGGTGTTCTGCGGTTACCCACATCAGCCATCAGGTCAACTTCGCTATCACGGCTGGTCCCATCCTCTTGAGTTTCTAGCTTATGCACCGCAATATCGAGACAAAGGGATTGAAGCTCTCGCATGAGTACTTTGAAGGACTCAGGCGTACCAGGACGCGGAATCGCCTTACCTTTCACGATCGCATTGAGCGCCTCATTACGTCCCTGCATATCGTCCGACTTCACCGTGAGCAATTCCTGCAAGGTATAGGCCGCGCCAAAGGCTTCTAGCGCCCACACTTCCATCTCGCCAAAGCGCTGACCGCCCTGCTGAGCTTTACCACCCAACGGCTGCTGAGTTACCAGCGAATAAGGCCCCGTAGAACGAGCGTGAATCTTGTCATCCACCAAGTGAACCAACTTCAGCATGTAAGCCTGGCCCACCGTTACCGGCTGATCAAACGGCTCACCTGTACGGCCATCGTAAAGCTGAATTTTTCCGGGATTATCTGGATTAAAGACCCAATCCTTACCGGTCGTATCACGAGCTTCTTGGAGCTTACCGTGGGTCGTGTTCTTCGAGGCCTCTTCGCCGTACATCTCGTCAAACGGCGTCACCTTAAAGCGGGCATTGAGGTTTTGCCCAGCCCAGCCCAGCAAGCACTCAAACACCTGTCCCACATTCATACGGGACGGTACACCCAGCGGATTTAAAGCGATATCAATGGGCGTGCCATCCGGCAAATACGGCATGTCTTCTACCGGCAAAATTCGGGAAATAATCCCCTTATTACCGTGGCGACCCGCCATTTTGTCACCCACCTGGATCTTGCGCTTTTGAGCGACGTATACGCGCACCACCATATTGGCTCCAGGCGGTAGCTCATCACCTTGCTCACGGGTAAATACACGAACATCGACAACCCGGCCTTTCTCACCGTTAGGAACTCGCAGTGAATTGTCTCGAACATCCCTAGCTTTCTCACCAAAAATGGCGCGAAGCAGCTTCTCCTCAGGGGGTTGATCAGACTCGCCCTTAGGCGTCACCTTACCCACCAAAATATCGCCCGAGGTCACCCAGGCACCAATGCGAATAATGCCGGTCTCATCGAGCTGACGCAGAGCATCTTCGCCCACGTTAGGGATTTCTCGAGTAATTTCCTCAGGCCCAAGCTTGGTCTGACGCGCCTCAATCTCAAATTTCTCAATGTGGATAGAGGTGTAAACATCTTCGTACACCAGACGCTCACTGAGCAGGATGGCATCCTCGTAGTTGTAACCCTCCCAAGGCATGTAGGTAATCAACACGTTCTGCCCCAAAGCGATTTCACCGCCCTCAGTTGCAGAACCATCGGCCATCACCTGCCCGGCAACGACCTTGTCGCCCTCAAAGACAAACGGCCGCTGGTTCAGACAAGTGTCCTGGTTAGAGCGCTGATACTTTTGCAGCTCATAGGAATGGACAGTCCCTTCAGGGTCACGCACCTTAATCCAATTGGCATCTACGAAACACACCACACCGTCTGTACGGCTAATAATGACCATGCCGGAGTCACGGGCAGCTTGCGCTTCTAAACCTGTCCCGACCAATGGCCGCTCAGGTCTCAGCAGTGGCACAGCCTGACGCTGCATGTTCGATCCCATCAGGGCTCGGTTAGCATCATCATGCTCCAAGAATGGGATCAGTGAGGTCGCCACCGAAATAATTTGAACCGGAGACACCGCAACATAGTCAACCTCAGTCGGCGCAGTCACCGTAAAGTCTTGGCGATAGCGCACCGGCACCGAGTCACCGACAATATTGTTATCAGCATCGATCGGCACATCTCCAGGCGCTACACGCAAGTCATCTTCTTCGTCCGCCGTCATATAAACGGGACGATCTTTCAGGATTCGACCATTCTCAACCGGGAAGAAGGGCGTCTCAATGAAACCAAAGTCATTGACTCGTGCGTGGGTCGCCAAAGAACCGATTAGCCCAGCATTAGGGCCTTCAGGTGTCTCAATGGGGCAAATACGACCGTGGTGAGAAGGGTGAATATCTCGCACGGCAAAGCCTGCTCTCTCACGGGTTAATCCACCAGGACCGAGGGCACTAATACGACGCTTATGGGTCAGCTCCGCCAGCGGATTCGTCTGGTCCATAAACTGAGATAGCTGACTAGATCCAAAGAACTCTTTGATCGCTGCGACCAAGGGCTTAGGGTTCACCAAAGACGCTGGTGTCAGGGAATCAGGGTCAGACACGGTCATCCGCTCACGGATAATACGCTCTAACCGGTTCAGTCCAACTCTCACCTGGTTTTGAAGCAGCTCACCCACGGAGCGCACTCGGCGATTACCCAAGTGATCAATATCATCAGGACTACCAATATCAAACTCAAGGTTAATCAGGTAATCAATCGCTGAAACAATATCTTGCGGCGTAAGCACACGCGTCGCTTCAGGAATATTGAGACGCAGCTTACGATTCAGCTTATGGCGACCCACCTTACCCAAGTCGTAACGCTTAGGGTCAAAGAAACGAGAGTCGAGCAACTGCTGACCACCATTAACCGTCGGTGGTTCACCAGGACGCAGCTTACGGTACAGCTCTAGCAAAGCCTCCTCTTCGCTGAATTGACCTTCCTTATCGATGGTCTTCTGGAAATACTCAGGGTTACGCAAAGAATCAAAAATTTCACTATCGCTTAGCCCTAGCGCCTTCAGCAGCACCTGCGCAGAAAGCTTACGGGTTTTATCAATACGCACCCAAACCAAGTCATTCTTATCGGTCTCGAACTTGAGCCAAGCACCTCGGTTAGGGATGAGGTTAGCCGTATAAGTACGACGACCATGCTTATCCGTCTCAGCCTTGTAATAAACACCGGGACTGCGAACAATTTGATTAACAATGACTCGCTCAGCACCGTTAATGATAAAAGTACCGCGATCAGTCATCAACGGCAGATCGCCGATAAAGACCTCCTGCTCCTTAATCTCACCTGTTTCCTTGTTAATCAGACGCGTTGGGACGTACATTTGCACTGAATAAGTACTATCCCGACGTTTGGCCTCATCTACCATGTATTTGGGAGCCTTGAGGCGATAGTCCTTACCTAAGAAGTGCAGCTCAAGCTTGCCAGTGTAGTCAGTGATGGGAGAAAAGCTCTCTAGCTCCTCGACAAGGCCTTCCGCCAAGAACCAGCGGAAGCTCGCCCGCTGGATTTCCACAAGATCGGGGAGCAAATGCACAGGCGCTGGATTATCAACAGCCGGTGTAACAGCAGAATCAACGGTAGCAAGGGTAGAATCAGTCATTCGTTTCCTCAAATCGCGCCGAGCAGGGCAAACGTTTAGACAGCAAGGGGTAAGGGAAGTTGGCTAAGAGCACACTAGCCACACACAAAAAACAAAAAGGGGCTGCACCATCAGGCAATATGGCAGCAGAGAGATGGTTTTAGACAGCTTTTAGACGTAGTCAACACCCAGAGTTTTTTTCAAAACCGGAAACAGCGATAGATGCTGACTTTTCACAAGATGCCTCGCATGTACGGCAAAGACATTCTTTAAAACATGAGCTAAAACAGTCACATCCAGCCATTCAGGTAGAGTCATTCAGGTTAAAGTAATCGCAGAAACAATCTTTTAGGGCAACAGCATTACGCAAAGAGGGCTATAGAAGGAGCCTGGGACAGTAACGCCCACAACTGACTTCTCCCATAGACATTAGCCGCAGCAAGACTCAGCAAAGGGCGAGCATCCCAAAGCAAGTTATCAAACAGAGCAAATTAAAGTCACGCTGTACTCAAGCCGAGCGGGGTCAACGGCACTTTTCCAAAGTCACAACGGCATCGCCTCAAAAATGTTAAGAATTTCAAACTCGCTCGTAATTGCAAGGGAAAGTTAGGAAAATCCAAAAGTAAACGCAGTAAATAATCGACGGATATAGGGGAAACTCCTGCCTTGAAAGGTGCTCGCAAAGGCAAGCATGCAAAGCCTGAAAGGCCTTATAGTGATAGGGATTGAAGCCTTATCAAGACATGAGCGATAGGGATATATCAAGTCAGAAGATATAAAAAAATATTTTTTGGCTTATCTATCATAAGCTAAACGTGGATCTTAAAAACATCAGGTTGTCAAGAAAAAGAATTGTTCCCGGCAATTTTCTAGTTAGCCGCATCCTAGTCACACACAGAAAGAAGGCATAAGTGACAAAGAGGCAATAAGCATTTCATTCGAAGACCTTATTTTGTGAGCAAAGGCTTTCCAAGGTGATTTTGTATCCCAAGTGGCTATATCACTATGGCGTTATCTACCAGTCATTCATTTAAGAGAGCAGCTGGCAATCGGAAAAGTTGCTGAGCGTTTCGAGTCTTTTGTGATGCTAGCTCGGACAAAGAAACGCCTCTAAGTTCAGCAACATGTTCAGCGACATGCCGAACAAAAGCCGGTTGGTTTCGTTTTTCTTTTCGCTTGGGAACTGGTGATAAAAATGGACAGTCTGTCTCTACAAGGATGCGATCGCTAGGCACCATTTGAGCAGAAGCCTTAACCTGGGTCGCACTCTTAAAAGTCACGATGCCACTAAAGCTAATAAAAAAGCCCATATCCAGAAATTGCTGAGTTTCCTCAGGGTTTCCTGTCCAGCAATGCATTACACCGCTCACCGCGCCTCGCTCCTGAATAAACGATCGCAGCAAGGTAGCCATTGGGGCCGCCGCATCTCGACAGTGAATAATCACAGGCAAGTTGAGCGATCGCGCAATTTCTAACTGAGCGATAAAAGCCTGCTCTTGCAAAGCTCTATCATCAGCCTTAAAAAAGTCGAGCCCCATCTCACCAATTGCCACAACCTTAGGCTCAGCTTCTGCTAGCTGAGAAATCTGGTCAGCCGTACCGCCTGGCCCTTCTACCCACTTATCCATGTCTAAAGGATGTAGCCCAACCGCCATGGAGATCTCTGGGTAGCGCTGAGTAAGTTCGTGAATCTTAGAAAACTCAGCTGGCTCCACGCAAGAGTGCACTAAGTGAGCCACACCAGCTTGTCGCCAAGCGGCTGCGACCTCATCTCGGTCAACATCAAAAGAATCAAAATTCAGATGTACATGGGTATCAACTAGGCGCATTAAGCTACTACTTGCCATTTACGAACAAGCAAAAACTGTATTTTCTAACGCTAATAGCTAGCAACCCAAAAGCTGCTAGCTATTAGAACTACTCAAAAAATTAAAGCGTTACTTAAGCGTCAGCAGTCTCTGTCGCCTTTAATGCACGGGCCAGTTGCGACTTACGTCTAGCACCCGCATTGCGATGAAGAACACCTCGCTTCACTGCCTTGTCAATTTTGCTGTAGGCCGCAGACATTCTTTCTTGCACAAGCTTAGCGTTGTCATCAGAGGGACTAGCCTCATTGGCTTTGACTGCCTCGTGATATCGCTTCGTCAACGTTTTCACAGCTGACTTATATGCCTTATTGCGTAAACGGTTTCGCTCTGCAACACGAATACGTTTAATCGCAGACTTAGTATTTGCCATTGATTGCCCTTACACTTGCCCTTATCAATTTAATAAAACTATCAGAGTAGACAATGATAACACCGAAACTTTAGATGTGGTAGAACCTAGTCCATAGTTTTCTGCCGTAACAGGACAATCCCACAAAAGTTTTCTGGCTGGGTTTTCTAGCCTGGTGCGAAATCTAAAAATCCGTACCCAGGTCAAGATCCCCATCAGGATTCCACGCTAAGCTGGAACAAGATTCCCAAGAAAGTACGCCACCATCGGGAATATGTATCCTTTAGGGACGACACCTAACCTCAGAGCTATCCCCCACATCAACACAGGTCCGTCACTCAAAGCGGCCCCTCAATGCTGTCACTACACTTCTCCCCCACATGCTGCGAATTATTAATCAGCTAGGTGATGCTAGAGCAGAGCTAAGACGCATTTGCGATCGCACCCATGACGAGCAGGTCACTGAAAAAGAGGCGACCGTTCGCGAAATTGTTGAAGCTGTTCGCACCAATGGCGATGAAGCCCTCCTGCACTACACCGAAAAATTTGACCGGCAAACGCTGACAGCCGAGCAGTTGAGGGTAGATGGTGCGCAACTCGATGCGGCTTATCAGCAAATTTCGCCCACCTTGCTCAAGGCCATTCAAACCGCCTGCAAAAATATTGAGCAGTTCCACCGCCAGCGCCTGCCCAAAAGCTGGGTCAATTTTGAAGATAACGGGGTTGTTCTCGGTAAACGCTACTCCCCCGTCGCCAGAGCGGGCATTTATGTTCCTGGTGGACGGGCCAGCTACCCCAGCACCGTGATGATGAACGCAATTCCGGCCAGAGTTGCCGGCGTCTCTCGGGTTGTTATGGTAACGCCCATCGGCGCTAACGGGCAGATCAGCCCAGCCGTGCTGGTCGCCGCGCAGGAAGCTGGGATTCAGGAAATTTATCAAGTTGGGGGTGCACAAGCGATCGCAGCATTGGCCTACGGCACTGCCACCATTCCAAATGTTGACGTCATTACCGGCCCAGGAAATATCTACGTCACCCTCGCGAAAAAACAGGTATACGGAACTGTCGGAATCGACTCCTTAGCAGGTCCTTCTGAGGTCCTAATCATCGCCGACCACAGCGCCAATCCCGTTCATGTTGCCGCTGATTTACTCGCCCAAGCCGAGCATGACCCAATGGCTGCCGCTATTTTGATCACCACCGATCAGGCGATTGCAGAGGCCACTGCCACCGAAGTTACTCAGCAACTCAGTAACCACCCCAGGCAAACCTTGACAGAAAAAGCGATCGCCCACTACGGACTAGCCGTCGTCGTAGACGATCTTGAAACAGCTGCACAGCTTTCAGATATTTTTGCCCCCGAGCACCTAGAGCTTGAAGTTGAGGAGCCTTGGGAGCTACTACCTCTTGTTCACCAAGCAGGCGCCATTTTCCTTGGGCACGATACCCCAGAAGCAGTGGGTGATTATCTTGCCGGGCCAAACCACACGCTACCGACTTCAGGCGCGGCGCGCTATGCTTCGCCCCTAAGCACTGAAACGTTCATGAAGCACACCAGCTTAGTGCAGTACACCCGATCAGCCTTAGCCAATATTGCTGAAGATATTGACGTCCTCACCGAAGCAGAAGGCCTACCCTCCCACGGAGACTCCGTTAGGCTACGGGTAAACGAAAATTCTTAAAATGGGCGGCCTATCTCAGCCCACCATCTCATTTGAGTCCACCAGCTCAACTGAAAACACTAGGCCAAAATCTTTAACGGTAATGCAACGCTGCCGTAGACGCGTTGTCCCGATAGAGTACGCGTCAAAAAATACAACGGCAAGGATTCTTGCACCTGAAGCGTAATCTCGGCGATCGTCGATGGGCATGCAGCATCTCCCACCTGAAAGAGTTGACAGTGTCGATAGCCTGTCGATAGGGGCTCGTGATATGTACGCACCTCAGATTGAGCCACCGTCACTGACCAATAGTCAGCAATCCCCGCCTGGCCATACAGCTGACTGCGTTGGGTATGGGGTTGATTGAGACCTTCTTCAGCAATATCAATCACCCACTGGATTTGCAAGTCTTGGTATTGAAACTCATCCTGGGACATCCGCATCCCTACCGACTGGGCAGCTGCCTGGCCTAGCTCTTTAGTAAATACAACAATGGCAGGTTTCAGTTCACAGGAAGAATGAATGAGTAGAGCAGGGCGCGATCGCACATCGAACACCCCCTGCTGAACCCCATCTAAATGCTGCTGTATTTGCAGCTGGAGCAACCTAATTTGCCGGGTGAGTTGTTCATTTTTAGGCAAGTGACACACTTCCCCTTCCACCAATTCCATCGTGGCTTCCGAGCCTAAGGGCTGGCCTGCCAACAACTTCTGGAAATCATCTACCGAGTAAGATACTCGCGAAGATGGAGAATGCACTCCCTGAGAATTATGGTGTATGGGCTGAGTCATAACTGACTAATGACTGATGCAACAGGCGCTAACTGCGCCTACCATAGCGCCAATCCAATCAACTTATAAAGAACACCCAAAACGGCCCATCGCGCTAGCATTTCATCAAAGAGTCCCAAGAAGCCCAAGAAGCTAGAGCCGTAATCTCGCCACGGCTAAATCTCAGTAATGCGTAAGTGATCAGGATAGTCTGCTAACTGAGCTTTATTGTCTGCAATCCATTTAACAATGTCTTTGGCCTGCTTAGACTTACAACGAATGGCCCGTAAATTCTTTTTAAGATCTAGCTCCTGCGCCGTCCCAGGATGAGACAAATCAAACATTCCGGTGGAAACCAAGTCGACCACGCCAAACTCAGACTCCAAATACGTAAACGTATCTAGGAAAAACACCGCACTTTCCCAACAGGGAGGATTGATCTGAAGCTGATCACCAGCTGTCCACATTGTATTCACGTGAGTTTGCCCCTTTTTGTCTGCGATGTAAAAGCCCATGTATCGGTGGGCCCTAGGCTTTGTCTGCCCATAGCCCAAAGTCAGGCAAACAAGACATCATACGGGTTCAGCATTTCCTCACGTAGATCAAGCCGTTCCTTTAAATACCCAACACCTCTCAGTAGAGACCTCAGAGCAGTATTTTGTGCCCGCATTTTTCGCCCCTCCAGAAAATTCTGCAAGGCAACAACATCTCAAAAGCCCTCTCTCCTTATAAATACATATGCCCATGCCCCCACATAAACCGCAGCAAGTTATTGTCACAGCCTTTGGAGGCATAGAAAACCTACAGGTACAGCAGGTAGCCTCTCAGTCCCCTGGTCCTGACGAAGTCGCCATCACACTCACGAGTATTGGCATGAACCAGGCAGACCTGATGGCGCGTAGAGGAGAATACCGACTCAGCTCTGGGGAGCCCCCCTTTACCCCGGGCATCGAAGGGGGTGGAAAAATCACAGCAATTGGAACAAACGTACGTGATCGCAAAGTAGGCCAGCGCGTCATTCTCACACTGGGTGCAGTCGCAGGGAAAGGAACGTATCGCACCGAGTTTATTGCCAAGAGCCAAGAGACCATACCTATCCCAGCCGGTATTGATGACACTCTAATCGGCGCTTTATGGCTTCCTTTCATGACCGCATGGGGGGCTTTGGCATGGCGGCAAAACCTTCAACCTGGGCAGACCGTACTATTACCAGCGGCCAGCAGCAGTGTAGCGATCGCAGCCAGCCAAATTGTGAAAGCACTCGGTGGTATCACTATCGGTACCACAACCAGTCCTGCCAAAGTCGAGGCCTTACAAGCACTCGCAGCCGCACAGTACGACCATATCGTGGTGACTAGCTCAAAAGTAAAACAGCCAACAACACAGCAACCATGGTGGAGAACAGTGAAAAAACTCACCAAGGGGAAAGGGCTAGACGTTATTTTTGACCCGGTGGCCGCGGGTGAATTTCTCCATCACGAAATCCGACTCCTAGCCCATGGCGGCACCCTCTGGATCTATGGACTCCTCGGCACCCCAGATACCATTGATGTATCACCCCTCATCCGCAAAGATGCGTCCATTAGAGGATGGCTACTCAACTTTATTGTCGGAACACCAGCGGAAATAGAAGGCTATCAACATATTCTGGAAAACGTCGCCGCGGGCAACTATGCCCTACCTATCGCCGCTCGCTTTCCCCTGGAACAAGTTCGCGCAGCGCACACTGAAATGGAAGCCGGTGGCCACATTGGGAAATACGTTTTAACACCATAACTAGTCCCGACAGCACACCATCGACAGCGCACTACCGACAGATTGGCTTACCAAACAACTATTTCCTTCAGGTACAACCGCTTACTTTCAAGTAGCGGCATTGCCCCTCGAAACCTACACAAAACACCTATCAAAGCGACCTGGTGAATTACGCAGATCAACTGATCACGCAGATGTTTTTGTGACACAAAATCAATTTTATATACGGAACCGGAGAAAAAAATAAAAATCAGCCATTTGGCGTAGTTGAAACCAATTTTTTTTGATGAAACTACGATCATCTGCTTCGCCCTCAGTAAATACACCTGCGAAAATCACGCAAAAATGATCACACGTACGTGTTTATCACGAATCAATACTGAGCCCATATCAAAGCCTTTTGTTACCGGAGAACACGGGTCAGTATTTCTCAGCAGATCGGCTACAACAACCGTATATCAACACTTTTTGCTATGAGGCCGGGAGGGGTAGCCCCCCCTGGTTGTTTCTTCGCAAAGTTGTCTATCTTCTTGTAGGAAGCAAATACGTCAGTATTTTCTCTAATCAATTTTCATCAATTGATTGAGGTCATACTTCGAATTTGTGGTTCATAGCTCCGCGCAACGCTTGGCACGCATCTAAGTTCACAAACAGCCAGCGTTCGCTACTTTTGCAAAGGGTGTTTTACTCATGTCACGGGATGCGCTAATTGTCGGCATCAACCAATATCAG
Source organism: Cyanobacteria bacterium P01_F01_bin.53 (assembly GCA_039186165.1). Lineage (GTDB taxonomy): Bacteria > Cyanobacteriota > Cyanobacteriia > Phormidesmidales > Phormidesmidaceae > Phormidesmis. The sequence continues at coordinate 19,303 of JBCDAG010000010.1, read as the reverse complement.
TCACTGCCAGCGCTCAAGGCGCCAGCAGCGGACGCGGAGGCCGTTGCCGCTCGTCTACAAACTCAAGGTGAGTTTCGGGTACACCGGCTACCAGAGGTCCTAAAGAAAGGGCGTCCAACAATCGGCAAACGTCGTCCGGTGACATCTGCGATGCTTGAAGAGTCGCTGGTTCAGCTATTTAAGCCCAAGGGTAAAAACATACCAAACACTGCCCTATTTTATTTTTCAGGGCATGGTTTGCAGCGAGAAGCCGGGATTCAAGAAGGCTACTTAGCCACCAGCGATACCGACCCTAGCAAAGGTAATTTTGGCGTTTCTCTTTTTTGGCTGCGGCGGCTCTTGCAGCAAAGCCCTGTTCGCCAAATTGTCATCATCTTAGACTGCTGCCATAGTGGTGAATTGCTCAGCTTCAGTGATGCTGACCCAGGTGCTCGTTCTGGCATTGATCGCCTGTTCATGGCTGCATCTCGCGAATATGAGTCAGCCTACGAATCCATAGACGGTAAGCACAGCGTCTTTACAGAAGCGCTCCTGGCTGGGCTCAATCCATATCAGCAAGAAGGCGGTAAAGTCAGCAACTATGGCCTAACGGAACACATCAGCCAGCAGCTGCGGGGCGAAATCCAGCAGCCGCTCTTTGAAAGTTCTGGTAGTGAGATTGTCATTACCCGCGTCAGTGGGCTAAAAGCAGCTTTTTCTAAGACACCTGTGAGTACCTTCGCTAGGCTCAAAAAGCTATCCTTTGGCTTTTGTCCTTATCGAGGTCTCTCGCCATTTGATGAAGCCCACGCAGACTATTTCTTCGGTCGAGAAGATCTCACTACACAGCTGATCAGAAAAGTAGAAAAAAGCGATTTTTGTGCGCTGGTGGGCGCTTCGAGCAGTGGTAAAACCTCGCTACTGCGGGCTGGACTGATGCATCACTTGCGCAAGGGAGATCGCATCCCCGGCAGTGACGACTGGGAAATCCAACTCATCACACCAACCCAGCACCCCATCAAGGGGTTGGCTGCTGCTTTTACCAGCAGCACAAAGGACGATGTTCTCCGCGCCAGCCAAATGCATCAGGCCGCACAGCTCCTCCAAACCGGCGGCGGCGAGGGCCTAGCACAGCTCGTCAGGGCAAACTTGCTCAAACCAGGGGAAACCTCTATCCCATCAGCCTCCAAGCTCTGGCTCATCATCGATCAGTTCGAGGAACTGTTTACGCCCACAAGCAATAAAGATGTCCTAGACGAGCGCCAGCTTTTCATCCGTTGCCTGACAGAAGCCCTCAAAGCACCCGGCACACCGCTGGGTGTTGTGATTGGGCTACGGGCAGATACCACCGACGAGCTACTCGCCTATGAGGAGTTCAAAATTTTGGTGGAACAAAACACGGTCGTGGTGACACCCATGACCTACGACCAAATCAAAGAAGTTGTACAAAAGCCCGCCAAGAAGATGGGGATTGAGCTCGATCCCACCATGCTCTACACCTTGGCACTAGATACCAACGGGGCCCCCGGTGAGCTCCCCCTCATTCAGCAAACACTGTTGGAACTGTGGCGGCGGCGAGATACGAGTGAGCGGAGCGGCACGGCCCCCAAACTCACCATGGATGCCTATATGGCCTTGGGGGGTGTTAAAAATGTGATGACCCAGCAGGCGACGGCTGTTTTTGATAGCTTACCGGACGATCAAAAGCTTGCCGCGAGGCGGATTTTTCTGGCGCTGTGTGAACTGGGTGAGGGCCGGGAAGATCGCCGCCGCCGAGCATTTCGCAGCGAACTGATTAATGAGGGCTTTCCCGCTGAGCTGATCGACTGCACGCTAGATACCCTGGCTACAGAACGATTGATTGTGGTATCCCAAGCGGCGATCGCAACCAACTGCTGTTCAGACCAAGGCGTAGAACTCCCGAGCGCAGCCTGGCAAACCCAACGAGATGAGTCATCGCCGCTGACCACTTGGTTCCTCAACAACGTTTCAGAATCTGCTCAACCGATTTTGGGCTCGCCTAGAACGGTGGACATCGTCCATGAATCGCTGATACAAGATTGGGATTTGCTCCGCACCTGGTTGGCCGAATCTCGTAGCATGATGCGTTTACAGCGCAGGTTAGAAAGCAGCGCCCAAGAATGGGAACAGCGGCATCGACCAAAAGGCAGTGAATACCTACTGGGTAGCACACAACTACAAGAGACATTAGCCTTTTTACAACTGCACAGAAATGAAGTCTCAGGGTTGACCCAAGACTTTATTGAAGCCAGCCGCAAATCACAAAATCGGCTACGCGTCAAAACCAGCATGCTGATTCCGCTGGCACTGATTGTCGGCATGGCAGCCTCTATCCTAAGTCGGTTTATATTCCCGCCGATACCACAAACGCCTGAAGCTACTGAGGTTCAAAACACTGAGCCACAAGTCACTGACCAGGCACCGACAACCCAATCCGAGAATGATCTAACACCGGGTGTTTGGCAACGACGGGGCTCATCAGCCAGTCCCCAGCAATCAACAGACGCACCAGCCGCAACCCCTGCCCCCACAAACGGCTCTGAGATTGAAACTGACATTGAATATATGATGGTGCCAGGGGGAAAAATGACCTCCCCAGACAATCCAAACGAGCTGATAGATATTTGGCTTAGGGTCCCTAAAGAATCAACAGCACCCATTCCGATTAGTACTGGGACAACATCGGAAGTTGCACCAGAAGCAGCTACCGTTGGTCATCGCAACTAGCTTCATCAATGTTACTGAGCGCTTAGGGTACTCAGCAATGAGTTTTCGATTACTAAGTACCCTCCCCTCCCCTGGTCTTCTTCCTGAGAAAACCAGGGTATTTTATTAGTCGATTCAAGTGTAGTACGCTTGTATGATTAAACGTAAAGTCTCAAAAGCCAGTCCCCGACAGTACTCTCTACCAGAGCAGAATGCAGATTCTTTCCGTTACGCTCACCAATTTCAAAACGCATAAAGAGAAGCAGTTTGACTTTCAGCTCGGAACAAATGCCATCTGTGGCGAAAATGGTGCCGGGAAAACCAGTATTTTAGAGGCAATCGCATGGGTCCTTTTTAACTATCAGGGCAATTACAAAAAGGAAGACTTGGTGCGAAATGGCGCCAGCAGTGCCCAGGCACGCGTTGCTTTTATCTCTAGCCGTGACAGCCGCACCTATGAAGTACAGCGCTCTACGTCACAGGGCTATATTATTTTTGACCCACAGCTCAACGAACGCCTACCCTACACCCGCACAAAAGACGAGGTGCTGCCCTGGCTCAGGCAACACCTTGGGGTATCACCCAACACAGATTTATCCCAGCTATTTGCCAATACCATCGGCGTGCCACAGGGTACTTTTACGGTCGATTTCCTATTACCTACCGAAAAGCGGAAACCTATTTTTGACACGGTACTCAAAGTAGAAGAATACCGTGAGACCTATAAACAAAGTAACAGCCTACGAAAATACAGCGAGGCCCAATCTCAACGATTGAAAGATCTGATTGCCCAATACGAAGAATCACTCGAAAGCTGGGATACGCTGCAAGCGAGTCATCAAACCCTTAAAAGTGAGATTACCACTGGAGAAGGGCAACTGCGAGGGTTAGAGAAACAAAGTAAGGCATTAGAGAAACAGCGCCAAAAGGCCAAAGAACAAGCAGACAAGCTAAACGCCCTAACGCAGCAGAAACATGCACTCACAGAGAAAATTGAAGCACAAAAACAAGCTAAAAAACGGATTGAATCGACACTCGCATCCGCACAGAAAGCCAGCAAAATCTGTGAGAGCCAGAAACCTGCATACACCCATTTCCTGGCAGCAGAGGCTGCGATCAAGGCCTTAAATGAGAGTCGCCAAGAAAGACAACTACAACTACAACAGCAACAAAAAATACAGCAAACACTGGCACAAAGCCAGCAGAATTTAGCACGACTAGAAGCACAGCTGGAACAGTTTTCGAATGCAGAGAAAGAACTAGCCGAACTGGCATCCCATATCACCACCCAAACTCAGCTAGAGGCACAGCAAAAATCGCTACAAGACACAGTACAACAGTTTAAAACATTAAGATTTAAGCAGAAAAGCCTAGATGAGCAAAACCAGCGTATCACGACAGAGCTTGCCCAGACAGAGGCAGAGCTCAAACGACTGAACAAATTAAAAACGACAAGCAACGACATCCCACAATTAGAAGAGCAACAAAACCGCATTCAACAACAACTCAGCCGCGTGGAAGCCGCACAGCAATTTGAGCAGGAGCTGAGAGGACTCGCAGAAACCGGAAAGGCCCGCCAAGATGCATACAGAGAACAAGTTGTTGCCGCATTAGATGAGCTAGAAGGTTGGATTAGTAGCGATATGGGGGTCAATCAGGAAGCGATCACACCTATCAAAGATGCATTGTTTCAAGGAGGCATTCTCTCCAAAGAGCTATTGGCTAATCTCAACAACATTTTGTCAGATTTAGGTACACAGGTTAATCGACAACAACTCAATCAGCAAAGGAAGGAAATTCAGGCCCAGCTTCAAAAAGCCTATGCAAATAAAGCAGAAGTCATGGGAATTGATTCAAAACAAACCCAGCAAAAACAACTCAAAGATCAGCAAGAACAAGTAAAGATAGACCTCACGAAGGTTCTCCAACAACTGACAACTGAAGCTAAGACAAGTGAAGCACTCACAGACATAGAAAATCAGCTCAAGGCGCTTGACAATCCCAAAGGGAAACAACAGCTACTGCAAAAAGCACTTCAGCAGCAGGTCAGTGTAAAACAGCAGCATGCAACAGAGTTAGACTCGCAGACAGAAACCATCAAAGCAGAGGCTGAGCTTGCAATTCAACTGAAATCCTTTGCTGAGCTTGACGAGCAAATGCAAGCTCAGCAAATCGTCAAGCAGACCCATCAAGAAGGCTACTTACAGTATTTGCAAAATCAACAAGCCGCCCAGCAAATTGAAACTGCTGAATCCGAGGCCAAAGACAGTGCCGCTAAACTGACTCAACTGGAAAAGCAAAATATTGACCTAGAGAAACAAATTGAAACCCTGAGCAAAGCGTTCGATCCAGAAGCCTTTGCCCGTATCGACAAAGAATTTTCGTCGGTAAATTCACAGGCAGATCAATTACGAGGCAGCTTGCCTCAACAGCACCAGCGGTTAGCTGAGCTTACAACACGTATCGATGCATTGAAGGCTACTGCAGAGAAGCGAGATGCAGCACAATTAGACCTGAAAGAGCGCGATCGCATCAAGCGATTCGTAAACTACGCACGCAAAGTGTATAAAACTGCTGGGCCCAGGATTACCGAACGATACGTTCACAATATTTCGCGAGAAGCCGACAGGCTATTCCGTGAGCTTATAGGCCGACAAAATGTCGCCCTCACTTGGAGCGCAGACTACGAAATCACGGTGCAAGAAGGTGAACATAAGCACCGATTTATTAATTTGTCGGGAGGCGAACAAATGTGCGCAGCCCTCGCGGTTAGACTGGCACTTCTCAAAGTACTGGCCGATATTGATGTGGCCTTTTTTGATGAGCCCACCACCAATATGGATAGGCCTAGACGGGCCAGCTTGGCTGAGGCGATCGCCCGCATAAAATCATTCAATCAAATTTTTGTCATTAGCCACGACGATACCTTTGAGCAAGTGACGGACAGCATTATTCAAGTGACCCGTGAGGCCTAGCTGACGAGTCACTTGACGCCATAAACGGCATCCACACAAACCACAAGACAACGAAGTCGCCTTTGGTCAAAGGGGATACACCGGATACACCAGCGCCATACAAACATTCCATTAAACGAATTCATCAAGAAAAGAGAGTCTGAAAGCCTCTCAGGGAATTCTTTTAAGTAGTCTTTCATTCATGCATGGGTTACCACGCATCACTGGCGTGATTGCGCCAATACATCAATGTCCTTTCGAGGAGCCGTGACTCCAGAGTAAACGGAGTCCTGCCTCTTAGCTCCTCATATTCCACCCCAGATGTCTCAATCGCTCACGCTTCCTTGTTCGTTTTTCTTCCCATCAAAGTATGAACACTCACTCTAGCGTGGCAGATTCTCCCTCTGGGAATAGCCACGCTGTACCCACGAATACCGCTACCGCGGAAGAAGCGAAATCAGGGAGTTCTATAGCAGCTGAAAAAACTCAGCTCACAGGCGAAACACAGACAAAATCAACGAAACAGCCCATAGACACGCCTCCACCAGAACAGCAGGATTCACTCAATACAAAAACCCTCAAACAAATTTTTCAGCTGTCGCCCATCGGGATGACGATTTTGGATCTGGGGGGTGGTTTTTTAAGCGCTAATCAGAGCTTTTGTGATGCGGTGGGATACGCCGAACAGGAGCTCGTCGCACTCTCATTTAAGGACCTGACCCATCCCGAAGATGTCCCATTACTCAAGTCATTGGGCACAGAGCTGCTCAACAACGAACGGCAGCATTTTCAAATTGAGACTCGCCACTGGAGTAAGGATGAGAAACCGCTGCACGTCGGCCTAACTGTCACCATGGTGAGGGATAGTCAGCAGCGACCTATTTGCTTTTTGCTTCAGGTGATTAATCTCACTGAGCAAAAATGGATGGAGGAGCAGCTTCGCCATCGTGCGTTTTACGATGGCCTCACAGGTCTGGCAAATCGAGCTTTATTTGTAAATCGCTTAGAGCAGGCGGTGATCCGCTTAGAGCGTAACGCCAACAGTCAATGTGCCGTCCTTTTCCTAGACCTAGATCGATTTAAGGTTATTAACGACAGCTTAGGCCACTCCATTGGCGATCAGCTACTGAGTGCGCTGGCTGGACGCTTAGAATCTTGTATTCGACGCTGCGACACCCTAGCACGGCTCGGTGGTGACGAATTTTCTATTTTGCTAGAAGAAATCGACAGTTTGGACGATGCACTGATGGTGTGCGATCGCATACATACCACCCTCAAAACGCCTTTTAAACTAGAGAACTACGAAGTATTTGCCAACATCAGTATTGGTGTCGTGTGCAGCAGTGCTGGCTATGAACAGTCGAGTGACTTACTTCGCAACGCTGATACAGCATTGTACCGAGCCAAAGCCCAAGGCGGCGCTTGTCATACGGTCTTTGATCAAACGATGCATCAACGGGCCGTTGCCCTATGGCAAATGGCAACACAGGCTCAATTTGCCATAGAACGCGAGGAGCTACAACTGCAATACCAGCCCGTCATTGAAATTCAGAACGATCGGGTCGTTGGGGTAGAAGCCCTGCTGCGATGGAATCATCCTCAACACGGCTCCATTTCACCGGGAGAATTTATTCCCGTGATGGAAGAAACGGGCGTTATTACGATGATTGGAGAATGGGTACTAAAAGAAGCCTGCATGCAGGTTTGTCAATGGAAAGCACAGCTTCCCAGCAGTAGTCCGATCAAGCTCAATGTGAACCTTTCGGCCCGACAGCTGGCTCAGCATAATTTGGCACAACAGGTCCAAAGCATTTTGATGGAAACAGGGTTTTCCCCAGAAGAGCTCCGACTAGAGATTACGGAGACGGCAATTATGCATAATTCCGTTGAAGCCATAAAGGTCCTAAAAGAGCTGAGAGCGCTTAGGGTCGGACTGTGTATTGATGACTTTGGCATCGGCTATTCGTCCCTCAGTCGATTACAGCAGTTGCCTATCGATATTCTCAAAATTGATAGGTCATTTGTCCAAAATATAGGGGCAAAGGGCGAAAATACAGAAATTGTTCGCACCATTATTGACTTAGCCGATAACCTCAGCATGGGCATTGTCGCTGAAGGGGTAGAGACAAAAGCACAACTTGAGGGCTTACGCGATTTAGGATGCGATCATATTCAAGGGTTTTATTTTGCTAAACCGATGACACCGGAAGCCGCTTTTCAATTTATCAAGGACTCGAATACCACGGAGAGCGAGACTGGCACCTAGCAGCCTGCGCCGCCAACCATTCGCCTTGCTCAGCTTGCAGACCTTGCTCGGCTTCCACATAGGAACGCAAGCTTGATTGTCCCAAGACGACATTAATGCCAACAAAAAAGCGCCCAGACCAGTGTCTTGGAGCGCTTTTCTGGGTGTCGAAATAGAAGATCAAGCGAAAGAGGAACTATCAAAAATTCCTACGAAGCAGAAGCGGGCTTGCTGTAAGTCTTGGCTGGCTCAGGCTTAGGTTGAGCAACGGGCTTATCAGTTTCAGGCGTATTGTCAAAACCAGTTTGTGCACCGAGGGCGAATGCGACAAGCCAGCCAACAACGATGAGCGCCAGAACAATTGCCATGTATCGAGATTCCTTATTTTGCGATGAGATGAGTAGGCAGTGATGCCATCCTGCTTGTTCACTGGGTGCACTGGCTATGAACTAGCAAGGCACGCGTAAGTAGGTTGCGCATCAGAATCTACATTAACTAAAGTAACGAAGCTAAACAGCAAATGTCAACCTAAAAGTCAATGAGCACAAATACCTTGCGAGCAAGGATTTTGACTAAAATTGAGCACAAATACTCAATAAAAAAGCAGTTGGTTGACCCTCAGACTGCCCAGCTGGGGACAACTTGTATCAAGCTATCTCCAGCGTAGTCAAAGGTTCCAAAGAATCTAAAGGTTTTAGCAGCTGAACTAATCAATATTTCTTTTTTTGAGAGATTTTCATCAATGTTTCTTCATATAAGCGTTAGATGGAGGTCTACCCAACGCTTATACGAAACCCAACAAAATCCCCAAAAGGCTCCTCAGAAAAAGAATTGAGGTAAGCGACCTAAGCCATTTAGGCAACAGCGAGCCGACGCAATGAGTCTAGGCTCTGAACGGCATAGTCTGAATAAGATTTCCACGGAAATTCACCGAGCGGATCTAGGTAAACCGCAGCCGCCTTGGCATTACGACCAGCCACAAGATCGAATTTGTGATCTCCTGTCATCACCGCATCAGCAGGGGATACTGACCAAATAGAAAGTAACTGATGAATGCCATCGGGTTGGGGCTTGGGCGGACAACAACTCCGACCCAGAATGTGCTCAGGATGGAAAAAACCAGCAAGGCCACAAGCCGCAAGAGTTTCGTGGGCTACCACTTTGGTATTGCGGGTCAAAATGCCAACGTGCTTACCTTGGGACTTTAAGGCACTCAGTAGTTTATAGGCACCTGGCTGAGGTGTTGCTTGACGGGCAATTTCCAGCTCTATGTCATTGAGTTGCTCATGACATAGAGCTGCTTGATCCGGAAGAAGTTTATCGAGGGCCTCGAGAATGGGTTCATCAGGGGGTAAACCAAGGGCACGGCTGATGGCCGGAAAGTCATGGAGGCTTTCGGTCAGGGTACCGTCCATGTCGAAGATCCAGGCAGTACGGGTATGAAGAGGCATAGGTGAAAGTTAGAAGGCGCGTGGTGGAGGGCAAGAAATCCGCGTTAGCGCGTGGGCACAGACCAGAGCAATACCAACTAACTATACGGGTTAAAACTTGAGCGACATCACCAAAGCTATATAACCAAAGCTATGGGAGGCCTGATAAGATCTGTAACGGCTTAGGTCACCGATGACTCAGTAGAAGAAAGAAGCACTCGAAGAACTATGACTACGATTAACGATAACTATCTCAAGCTTAAAGCAGGTTACCTGTTTCCGGAAATTGGCCGCCGGGTGAAGGCATATACTGAGGCGAATCCTAACGCACCGGTGATTAAGCTGGGCATTGGTGATGTGACTGAACCTTTGCCTGAAGCTTGCCGCACGGCCATGATTGAGGCTGTGGAAGATATGGGCGATCGCGCATCGTTCAAAGGCTACGGCCCTGAGCAAGGCTATCCTTGGCTCCGCGAAGCGATCGCAAAAAACGACTTCCAAGCTCGCGGCTGCGATATCGATGCCTCTGAAATTTTCATCTCAGATGGCTCTAAGTGCGATTGCGGTAACATCCTCGATATTTTTGGGAGTGACAATAGCATCGCAGTGACTGACCCGGTATACCCAGTGTATGTAGATACCAACGTGATGGCGGGCCACACGGGCGAAGCAGATGAGAGTGGTAAATACGAAGGTATCACTTACCTACCCATTAGTGCTGATAACGACTTTAAATCCGCAATTCCCACCGGCAAAGTAGACCTGATCTACTTGTGCTCGCCCAACAACCCCACGGGCGCAACGATGACCAAAGATCAGCTCACAGCCTGGGTGGACTACGCACGCACCAATGGCTCCATCATTTTGTTTGACGCAGCCTATGAGTCATTCATTACGGATGATGCGATTCCTCACTCCATTTTTGAGATTGACGGCGCACGTGAGTGTGCGATTGAGTTCCGTTCGTTCTCCAAGAATGCGGGATTTACCGGTACGCGTTGCGCACTAACTGTAGTACCCAAAACTTTGAAAGGCAAAGCAACAGACGGCTCGGATGTAGAACTATGGGGTCTCTGGAATCGTCGCCAATCAACAAAGTTTAACGGTGTATCATACGTGGTGCAGCGTGCAGCTGAAGCAGTATATTCGGAAGCTGGACAAAAGCAAACTAAGGAGTTAGTCGCCTTTTACCTAGAGAATGCACGCATTATTCGAGAGAAACTGACTGAGGCAGGCATTAAAGTGTACGGCGGTGTGAATGCGCCCTATGTATGGGTGAAAACACCCGACGGGCTCAGCAGCTGGGACTTTTTTGATCAGCTATTGAAAACTTGCAACATTGTTGGCACACCTGGTTCAGGATTTGGTGCAGCAGGCGAAGGCTACTTCCGCATTTCAGCTTTTAACAGCCGTGAGAATGTAGAAGAAGCGATGAAGCGTATTAGTGAAAAGTTCACAGCAGCAACCGTTTAGATATCGTTGTTTCTTATCAGCTATTGAATTAAATCAATAGTGAATCTAAAAAGAGTGGGAGAGTTTCAGGACTTCCCCACTCTTTTTCTTGAGAATATTCAGCTTACAAAAATAGGAGCCACAGAACTCAAGACTTTTCCAGTAGACCTATCTCTTTTTTCATGCATATGCAAAAATTGCATATGCATTTTAATTTGGAGAAGAAGTCGCAATGAGTCCAAAGGCATCTTTTGATGAACAATATAGACTCTATTCACCTCAATCCTATGTACAGTTCTTTTTGAAAGACTTGGACTACAGATTACCTTTTGAAGCCATGACCTTGCTAGGTAACTATTTAGAAAATCTAGGTAACGATGAAGTGTTAGAGACTGCCATTATCGGTAGTTGTCATGGGATAGATTCAGCCGTACTCAAATATAGATATACCTACGACGATATTCTCAAATACTGGCTTTACAACAATCCTGAACACCACGTATTCCAAGGAGGGGACCCACACTACCAAATCACAATGGTAGATATCAACGAAGAACCGTTGCGTTTTGCGAAGGACGTAGGGTTGTGCCACAACTACTACAGATGCAATATGAAAGAAGCATTGCCAGAAGAGCTACGCTCCTACCTTGAACAAAACGTTGATTTATTAATTTCAGTTGGGATAGTGACGTATCTAGGACTTCAGAACTTCCATAAACTCGTGAGGCTGGTAGAACGAAGCAATGTGAAATACTTTTGTTTCTCTTTACCAAGCTTTATACGCAGCTCCTATATGAAAATATTTGAATCTTCTGGACTGAAGGTCAAAATACTAGGAGATATTAACCAGCGACAGTACAAAGATGAGGGAGAGAGACGCCGCGTCATAGAAGCCTTGAAAGAACAAGGTTCTTACTCAACCAGAGATGACGCTATCTTAGTGGCTTCTATTTGTATAGCCTATAAAATGTCCTAAACCTAAACATTAAACACATTATTCACAAACAATAGGCATCACAGAGATCTTGTCAGTTCTCTCTCAGGTATCTATCGCTCTTATTTACCTACCTCGTACAGTCGCCTATCTCTTAGTCAACAGTACCTATGGCCTCTCCCAGAAATTCGGCCTTTTCATTGCCTAGCAGGACCACCTACTTCTTGGAGAGCGCTCATCATTCGATTAGAGGCATCGACCTGAACAACTTTTGGCGTGAATGAGCCTTCATAAAAATTGCCCGTCATAAAAGTCGCAATGATAATCAGATCGCCTGGGTTGTTATGGTGAGCTGCTGCACCATTAGCACAAATCACTCCACTCCCTGCGGGAGCCGAGATCGCATAGGTCGTCAAACGCGAGCCCTGGGTGACATTCCAAACATGAACCTGTTCATATTCAAGAATATTGGCAGCCTCCATCAGCTCTGCATCAATAGACAAGCTCCCCTCATAATCTAGATCAGCGTGGGTAATGGTTGCACGATGAATCTTGCTTTTAAAAACGGTGATATGGCCAGTATTTTCCATTACTATCTCGTTACGACTTGTCTCTAATCCGAAGGCTACAAGCACGACAGTAAAGTCTTTGCTTGTGGATGTGGCCCCAGGAAGTAACAATAACGCATTCTCATAAATGCACTCACACTCAACAATACAAACTTAATCTTTGCATTTCATCACCTAATTGTTGTATGGACGACACTGTTGCATTGGCAAGGTTTCTAGCGTCATAGCACTATTCCCCAACCTCTTAGAACACCTTACTTAATACTCTTTTGCGCAACTAATCGTGATGGCGTTACACTCCTATCGTTCCATACTTGAAGCGATGCCCCACAATCTCTTCAAGTATCGTCAAATATTTTTAGAGTAAAACAGAATATACGGGATTAAAAAGGATGGTCAGCCAATTTACTGAAGCGCAGACTGAGAAATACTACGATGCTGAGGATGCTATTTACCAGACTATTTGGGATGCTGCAGGGAGCGTTCACTGGGGTGTTTTTGATGAGCACACTGGTGATGATTTCCTCAAAGCTTGTGCTAATCTTAATCGCATCATGGTACGAAAAGGCAACATTGATAGTACCGCCAACGTGTTGGATTTAGGGTGCGGCAATGGGACCACAGCCATTTGGTTAAGCCAGGAGAAAAACTGCCACGTCACGGGCGTTGATCTGAGCGGTGTCCGCATTCAAAATGCGAAAGATGCCAGAACTAGCCTTTCGTCTCCTGAGCAAGAAAGGCTAGCCTTTGCGAAGGCGTCAGCGACCTCTCTCCCTTTTGCAGACAATACTTTCACTCATATTTGGAGCCAGGCTGTTATCTATCATGTACCGGACAAAGATCGAGTGCTCTCTGAAGCCTATAGAGTATTGGCACCGGGTGGCATTATGGTCTTTGATGATTTGACCAAACCCCAACCCAAGATTAGTGCCGAAGCTCAAAAATATGTTTATGAACGTCTGCTATACGATACCCCCTTTAGCTTTGACGGTTACCAAGAGGCGTTGAAGAAACAAGGTTTTCGTATCCTTGAAGCTGACGATCTCTCTGATCAACTCAAAGAAAGCTATCTAAATTTAGCGGATCGGATGCCAATCTCTGGCACACATGTAGATCGATACGATTGGCTGAAAATCGCGTACAACAAAACAGCCACAGCCATAGACAACAAAGAAATAGGCTGGGGGCTTTTTTCTTGCCAAAAACCGTAAAAGCTTGCCCTTTAATCTGGATTGAACACACTCCACAACTAACAACACAAGGGACAACAAAGTGAATCTTAATCCAGTGAATCAGAGCAATCACAATTCACTAGCACCTCAAGGAGTCAGATGAAAGAGAGTCATCAGCGGGTTCAGTGGGTATATGACGCCACTAGCAACCAAGAGCTAGAAACAAGATACGATCAGTGGGCTGATAAGTACGATGAAGATCTCACAGAAGAATTCGTGTGGAAATCGCCCAAGGCAGCGGCGACAGTATTAACAAAATACATACAACCCACCGCCAGAATTTTAGATGCAGGGACTGGCACAGGCTTAGTAGGCAAGTGTTTAGCAGAAGCGGGCTATCAAAACTTGGTCGCCATGGATATGTCGTTAGGCATGTTGAAAGTTGCACAAGAAAAGCAGCTATACCGCACGTATCATCGCATGGTACTCGGTGATACGTTGGATTTTAAAACAGATGAGTTTGATGCCACTATCAGCGTCGGCGTGTTTACCCAGGGCCATGCCCCTGCTAGATCGCTCGATGAAATTGTACGGGTGACAAAACCTGGTGGGCTAGTTGTGTTTAGCCTGCGAGTAGAAACTTACGAAAATGATGGGTTTAAGGAAAAACAATCCGAGCTGGAGCAATCTGGAAAGTGGAAGGTCGCTGAAACCAGCGAAAAATTTCAGCCTATGCCTCAAGGCGAGCCTGAAGTATGGCATCAAATTTGGGCTTATCAGGTAGCATAACGACTTCCTCCAAAGCACACTCAAGCAGGCCTAGTCACGGGTGCTTGACCTCGTAGAAGGATCTTTACAGGTGGTCTAGCGAGTGGCACGAATGCTATATCACCTGTGCCTGATAAAGATCTTGAATGAGATGCTTGCGATCGCACAAATAGGCTTCTACTTGACATCGCTCTTGAGGAGACAACGATGCGCGATTTTCAATGTTGCCAAGGACAACGTTAATTTGCTCAGCAATTGATAGCTGGTAACGAGGTTGGGCCGGTGCTTCGTCTATAGCGGCCCAGGTTAGTCTGAGTAAGCGAATATCCATGGCTCCTCCTTTAAACGTCGGCTTCATCCATAAAAGCTGCTGCAACTAGAAAAGGGAAGACGTATTTACTCAATGTAATCATTAAAAACGTTTTTTAGTCTGGGAAAGGATTTTAGGCAACAGGACGTAAATTACTGTGTTGCACAGCAGTGAAATTCTCACAAAAGTGGGAGTGCGTAGCTTCATAATGACTACTTTTGTACTATGTGCGATCGCACCTCTCAGCAGCTCACTAACGCCAGTGAAATAGAAGCTAAGGCGAACGGAAACTTTCAAGATCTGTCAGACCTTTTTCAGGCTCACCAGCGGCGTTGTAGGCTTGAGCACGGCTCCAATAAATCGGCTGATTAGCCGCAGCATTACCATTGGCTTCATTAATTTCTATAGCCTGGGTATAGTCTGCGATCGCACCTTGATAATTTTTCTGGGCACTCCGGATATCACCCCGCCGATCATAGAAATTAGCGTTTTGCGGCTCGAGAGATAATAGGGTTGAGCAGTCTTGGTGGGCTAGATCCCAAGCTTTATCATTTTGGTGAGCTTTACAACGTTTTTCGAGAATTTCCACATTATCGGAGCTGAGGGTGAGGGCTTGGGTATAGGCTGCGATCGCACCTGGGAAATCTACCCGCGATTGACTGACGGAAATGTCTCCTTTAAGAATTAGGGCTTCTACTGCATCAGGAGTAATGGCCAGTGCCGAGTCAACATCTTGTCGGGCTTGCATCAGTCGTCCTTGGTTATAGAACAGAACTGCCCGATTCGTAAACTCTGTGGCTGTAGTGGGTTGTTCTAACTTTTCGTTAGCACTAGGAACCAAACCACCATGACTATTCGATGTTGTTTCAATCTCTTGTTGATTATCTCGACTATTACCTGAGAAGACAACACTCGCAACATCAGACTTAGTACGGGAACCCATAAAAGCAACAATACTACCAAGGGTACAGGCAGCCGTAATCATAGCGACTGCCTGCATCAACAATGGAGTACGCGAAGATGAAACACTCGAAAAGGAAGACTCGCAACTGCCCGAGACTCTCTCAGGAGAATCTACCCTTTGTATAACTGTATCGGAAGCTATAGCAACAGTACGAATTGGAAAAGAGTCAGTCTCTAGCGACTTTGTTGTAGATTCGATAGTTGCTTGCGAAGATATGTCTAAAGATGTTTCAGGGAGAAAGGATACAGCAGTCTTCGTCGCAGTCGGAGACAATGCGGTCAGCATATCAACAGCTGATGAGTATCGATTTTGAGGATAAGCACGTACCGCCTTTGAAAGGCCTTCGGCCAAGTCTTCGCTAATCGTGGGTACGTACTGTTTCCACAACAGCTGCCCAGTATGGCTATGGTTCGGGATTTCAGAAGGCGTTTTACCCGTGAGCAGACCAATGGCCGTGAGCCCAAGGCTATAGAGATCGCTGACAAAAGTAGGATGACCAGCAGCTTGCTCTGGCGACATATAACCTGCGGTGCCGATGACGATAGAGCTTTTGGGCAGGCCAGATGGGCTGATAATCGTAGTCATCAGTTCTTTCACCGCACCAAAGTCGATTAGGCAGGGGAGATTGTCAGACGTGCGGATGATGATGTTTGCGGGCTTGATATCACGGTGAATGACGTTTTTACTATGGACATAGGCGATCGCAGGCAATAAATCACACAGCAGTCCACACACCTTTTCCTCTGGCCACACCGCATGGGGCGTAACGCATAGTGGCTCTCCTGCTATCCATTCCTGTACTAGGTAGAACTGACCCTTTGCAGAGAAGTAGTCATAGAGCGTTGGAATTTGACCGTGCCCCTTACCCACCGCATCGAGCACAGCAGCTTCTCGAATAAAACGTTGCTGCACAATTTGGGCAATCTCAGGCTGAGCACTGAGGGGCTTGAGCTGCTTAATCACGCAGCGTCGTTGAGAGGGCATTTGGATATCTTCAGCTAGGAAGGTTTTCCCAAAGCCACCTTCTGCTAATGCTCGGAGAATTTTGTAGCGATGGTTTAATAGTCTGGAGCCGTTCACGCTGTTGTCACTCATACTGTGACCACTCACAAACCGAGCTGCTCCATCACGGCAATAACGTTTTGATGGCTATCGGTACGGCCTTCTTTCAAGTAGATATCGGCGGCTTTGCGCAGGTCCTCACGGGCGCTTTCGTTATCTTCTAAAGAGGATTTGACAAGACCGCGCTTCATTAAATCGGGGGCATCATCAGGATTAAATTCTAAAGCCTTATTCAAGTCGGCCAGGGCACCGTTCAGGTCTTGCACACCGACCAGGGCACTGGCTCGGTTGGAATACGCGGTGGATTCTCGGAAGGGGTTACCGCCTGAGGCTTCAAGGATTTCGAGGCTACGGCTGTAGTCTTGAATGGCTCCATCATAGTTTTCTTGATTGAGCCGAATATTACCCCGACCAATGTAGAGAGCTTCGCTACGGGGATTAATTTGTAGCCCCCGATCACAGTCTGTGAGGGCCAGCTCCAGCTGCTGTGTAGAAAAGTAGGCGCTACATCGATTATTGAGGAGATCGGGGTCATTAGGATTCACCGCTAAGGCTTTGCTGTAGGCTACGAGCGCCCCTTCTTGATCCGCTGGATTACTATTGGATTTAATCTCACCCTCTAAAATCAAAGCTGTTGTTGAGTTAGGATTTATTGTCAACGCTTTGTCTAAGGTTGCCAGGGCCTGCTCTTTCTCCCCAGCCTCATACTTGAGATATGCCTCATTAATAATGGCCCTAACACTGTTTGGATTGACAATCAGTGATTGGTTGTAATCATCCAAAGCTCCCTTTTTATTCCCTAAGCGTGATTTAGAAAATCCACGGGCAGAATACTCATCGGCAGTATTAGCCTGTAGTTTGCTCGCGCTCGTCCAGTCTTCAACAGCGCCTGCTCTGTCACCCAGATCAGCCCTTCGATTCCCACGATTGGTATAGGTAGAGATTGTTGTTTCTCCCTTTTCAATGGCTAAGTCTAGGTTTTGGAGGGCTTCTTGTGCGTCTCCTTGAACCACATTGACACTAGACCATTCTTTATACGCACGGCCATAGTCAGGGTCTGCCCGTAGAGCACTACGATAATCGTCAATGGCTTTATCGTACTCACCCACTTCGTAATAGGCATTACCTCTCTCTACAAAAGCTTCCGCATTTTTAAACACACTGTTACCCGGTTGCTCCGCTGCTTGGGTAAAGGCTGCGATCGCCTCCTCATAAGCCCCTGTGGCAAACTGCACTTTCCCTTTGGCCACTAGCGCTGCCGCATTATCAGGCTCTTGCTGTAAAGCATTTTCTGCTTGGGCCATTGCCTGCTGATACTCACCCACTTTGTGATAGGTCTGGGCAAGTCGAACCTGCGCAGCAATATCACCGGGATTGTCGTTTACAGTTGCCTCTAGAGTTGAAATGGAAGCCTGAAAATCTTCGACCTCTGCAACAGATTCACTATTTTGAAAAGAGATTTTAGGCGTTACCCCAACGAGGACACCTACGGTCAACAGTAAGCCACCGGCTACGATACCTACTTTTCCCCAGGGCAATGGGGAAGTGGCTGTCGCCGTTGAACTAGCTATTGGTTGAGCAGTTGCTGTAGGAGTAGCCACAACCACAGGCATGCCAGGACTACTCGGATGGCTGGTTGGCGAAATTGACGGCGTTGAGGCTGCTGCATTGACAGCAACGGTAGACAGGCTAGAAACGCCCACAGGCTGAGAAGCCTCCGTTGTTAGGACGGTTGGGTCAACCCCTCTTGGAGCAATTGCCTCCAGCATCTCAGCAGCCGTTGGATAACGGTTTTGGGCAAAAGGGTGAATAGCACGGGAGAGTACGTCAGCAAAGTGATCGCCCACGCTCGGAGCATACTGCCGCCACAGGACTTCCCCCGTTTGGCTATTGGTGGGAATTTCAGCAGGTGATCGCCCCGTAAGCAAATAAATCGCTGTCATACCCAAACTATATAAATCGCTCGCGAAAGTAGGCCTGCCTGCCGCCTGCTCAGGGGGCATAAACCCTGGTGTTCCAATCACCAACGAACTCTTTGCTGACCCCGAGGAACCCACTACCGTGCTCATCAGTTCCTTCACGGCACCAAAGTCAATCAGGCAAGGTAGTTGATCGCTCGTACGCAAAATAATATTGTCCGGCTTAATATCTCGATGAATAATATTACGACTATGGACATGTCCCAGAGCGTCCAAGGCACTCACCAGCAGTGTCTGCACCTTATCCTCGGCCCATACCTCTGAGGCGTCGGCTAACAGGGGCTCACCTTCAATCCATTCCTGTACCAAGTAAAACTGTCCCTGTTCTTCAAAGTAGGCATACAGATCAGGTATTTGGCTGTGGCCTTTGCCGACGGTCTCCAAAACTGCGGCCTCACGGGCAAAGCGTTGTTGCACCAGTTGAATGATGTCGGGGCGATTGCTCACCGGCTTCAGCCGCTTAATCACACACTGCCGCCGCGAAGGCATTTGGGTATCTTCCGCTAAAAATGTTTTACCAAAGCCCCCTTCAGCCAAGGAATTCACAATTCGATAGCGGTGGTTTATCAGGTTTGCAGGAGTTGACATAGGCCAAGAGGGAGCAGCAAAAGAAGCCAATGATAATGTATTTATATATACATATATACACGGATCGTCAGAGGCTTTCGAGAAGATAACGAGAATTCTGCTGAGGATGTTTCTTCTTCAGCGTTGTCCTGCGTCACTGATGCGAAAGAAAACTGAAAAGCTTAGAGATG
>JBCDAG010000009.1:0-42349 GCA_039186165.1 Cyanobacteria bacterium P01_F01_bin.53 | reverse complement strand
CTGCTGCGGCCCTATAACTTTCAGCGGCAGGACATCTTCGGCTACTCCGCGGCGCTCCACGGGGACATCACCGTCATTGGCGCGCCCAACAGCGACTCCGAGGAGTCGGGCGTCAACAAGCTAAGTCCAATGCATCCAGTACATCGGGGCGGTTAGTGGCTGCAATCAGAATAATACCGGTATTGCCCTCAAAACCATCCATTTCGGTAAGGAGTTGGTTAAGCGTTTGCTCACGCTCATCGTTACCACCACCAAGGCCCGCGCCACGTTGGCGACCAACCGCATCAATCTCGTCAATAAAGACGATACAGGGTGCATTGGACTTAGCTTGCTCAAACAAGTCACGGACACGAGAAGCACCCACACCCACAAACATCTCTACAAATTCAGAACCTGAGATGGAGAAGAAAGGAACGCCTGCTTCACCCGCAACAGCCTTAGCCAGAAGGGTTTTACCTGTACCAGGAGGGCCTACGAGAAGCACGCCCTTAGGAATTTTGGCACCGATAGCCGTAAAGCGATCAGCATTTTTCAAGAAGTCTACAACTTCTGCAAGCTCTAGCTTGGCTTGGTCAATACCAGCAACATCCCCAAAGGTGACCTGGGTTTGGGGCTCCATTTGAACGCGAGCTTTAGACTTACCAAAGTTCATTGCCTGACTACCAGGACCATTTTGGGCACGGCGGAATAAGAAGAACAGCGCAACGAGCAACAGCACTGGAATAATCAATGCGCTAAATACGCGCATCAAAGCGCTTTCATCTTGGGTGCGCTGTACCGTGATGTCGACATCGTTATCGGTCAAAATATCGACTAGGCCTGGATCCTGAGGCAAATTCACAATGACGCGGCCCGTGTCATCGGGGGATGTGAACTGAGCCTGAGACTTGTCCGAGCTGACAATGACGCTTTCGATGCGACCCTGCTGAACTTCGTCTATAAATTTGCTGTAGCGCCAAGACTGAGTCTCAGAGCCACCGGGTTGGTCGAAAAATGCAGTTGCCAAAGCAATGACAACAACGACGAGTAATACGTAAAGACCCGCGTTTCTCCAGCGCTTGTTCACCGGGGGAAGCCTCCTATGGGATTGAGTGATCGATGCCTAGCCTTAAAGCGAAAGCTTCAAATACCAGCGTTAATCTCTTTGTTATTAACTTATGTTAACTCATTTTCAGGAATCGCTGCACGCCGTACATAACCTACCCCTTTTGATAGAGGAACTCATGAATTTACTGAACTTGTGTTAATCGACCGTTAGCTGACGCTGTAGTGCTTTTATGCTGACGTGGTGAGGATTATATTCCAGTTTAGTCGCCCCATTTAAAATTGTGTGAATGGGTAGGAGTTCTACGGCACAGTTGCTGTAAGCGATCGCCTCAAAGTCCACCAAACGAAGCTTAGACCACGGCAAACAACTCACACGTTGACCGGCAGCTATTAGCAGCTGTTGCAATCGCGCCTGCATCAGCCCTGGCAAGCACTGCTCACCTCTCGGGGTCCACCATTGGCCATGTGCCCAGCCCCATAGGTTACCGGTAGAGGTTTCGAGCCAGTCACCCTTAGCATTGGTCAAAATCGCTTCGTGGGCGCCTTGCTTTTGCGCCTGTTGTCGGGCGAGCCAACAAGCTAAATAATTACCGGTTTTATGCATGGGAAGACTGCGGGTATAGTCCGCAGGAGCCACCCAGCAGGCCACTCCATTTTGCTGATGGCTCACTAAGTGATCGGGCAGCGATCGCCCCGTAATCCATTCTCGCCCATCGGGAAAAAGCGTCACGCGCAAAATTGGATACTGATCTTTCAGTTGCTGACAGCCTTGCTGAATGGCAGACCAATTCGGGGCAAACCAACCAAATTTTTGAAAGGAATTTTTGAGGCGATCACAATGCCCCTGCCACTGAGTTCGTGGATGAGCGAGGTCATTGCTATACACCCTTAGGGTGGTAAACACCGTCGCACCGAAGCG
Organism: Cyanobacteria bacterium P01_F01_bin.53; assembly: GCA_039186165.1. Classification (GTDB taxonomy): domain Bacteria; phylum Cyanobacteriota; class Cyanobacteriia; order Phormidesmidales; family Phormidesmidaceae; genus Phormidesmis. The sequence continues at coordinate 40,383 of JBCDAG010000009.1, read as the reverse complement.
CAACCCAACATTATCTAGCGGAACCTTTTGTCCCTGACTACCACCATCGGCACCCAACGCTTCATCTTCAAATAAATCGCCGTCGTACCAAAACGCCATCTAGAAAAAGTCCTGACTCAAAAGTCTGCATCAAAGAAACTGATTCTGAAACGACCTGCATCAGAACTGTCACACCAGAACAAGCAATTACATAAAGGTCAATTAATCCAGCTATTTAAGCAGACAGTTCAACAGAACCTAAACAACCTTTAGATTTTCTTTGCTCAATTGCGTTGGGAAACCACCCACCAAAGCCAAAGGAAAGAAAGCTGTAGACGCTCTCGGGGGTTCCACAGGATTTTGCCAGGCAGACATTTCAGCCAACAGTCTTAACCAGATATCTCAGACAGGAATTTCCATCAGGTTTATGAAAAACCTTGGCTCGATCGTTCAAAAGCATCACAAGAACCATCCGAGGTCACCTGCAATCCCACCAAAGGCGACTCCGGATTACGGCACCGCTTACCCCGCAAATGCCGACACGAGTAGCAAGTTTGGGCCTTTGCTGATGCGCCACGAGGCACGCCCTGCATCAGCTCTTGCTGATGCAGACCCCGAATAACGAGCTGATTTCCTTGCCAACATGCTTCCACAACGCCCGTATCGGCTAACTGAATCCAGCGAGGATCATTTTCCAAACTACTGGGCAACGTCAGAAGCACCTGGTCATTTGAGGAATCCACTTCTCCCTCATAAAAGTCATCCTGGGGTGGTGCAGGCTGCCAAAAGTCCTCAGCCAATGGAAATTCTATGACCTGCAAGGGCGTGGGCAGGTGCAATTGATAGCGACTTTGCAAATCATCTAAACTCGCCAAATCACTCAACTGGTTAGGAGCCCCGTGAACAAAAACCACATGTTGCGGACGCAAGTTATGAATAAGCTGGGTGGTACCGCCAACATCGCAATGGTTAGTGAGCATATAGTGCTCTACATTGAACATGCCTGCTGCGGTTACCGCCTGCATTTCAGCTAGCCAATCAAAATGAGTCAGTTCATTCCCCAGAGTCCGACCTACCGGATCTGGAGACATCGATCTTGATACTTCTGGCTGCTGCCCTGCGGCATTACCGGCGGCCACTTGTTGAACTAGGGACTTTTGAGACTTTTGAGCCGCAGGCTGCTGACCTACCGACGTCTGGCCTGCAAAACGAGACCTCACAACAGGCAGTTGGGCCTGCCACACTGCAATGTCATCTAACGAAGGTGCAAATACCGTCCAATCAGCCAAATCATCTTGACAGTACTGACTAGGGTGCGTGGCCGGATGCACAATAAAAATGGCCGGATTGATCCCTGCAGCCAACTCAGCTGGAGAGACGGTACTATCTAGCCGTCTCACACGGGGCAACACGCGCTCATCCCAAAACAAAGGTTGGTGCTGGGCAAAGTTTTTAATCGGAACTGGTAGCGAAGACAGGCATCCTAAATACGCATCACAGCCCTTCCCAATTAGCGGATCAACCCATACATCAATGGACTGCCCGGTAAAGTGATGGTGTGCCCGCACCAGCATCAACAACTCTTGGCCAATCCCCAATAGCGGACTCGGAAAAACAGCCCGGCCTCGGTCCATCAATGCCTTGCCGAGACGATCAACCAGGTAATTTTCTTGTTGCTTGCGATGGGGGTGACGCTCCTTCCCGTAGCTACCCTCAATAATCAAAACATCGGGCTTCAGGTGGCGCAGTTCGGCCAAGGGCAGTCCGTCAGCTAAGCGACCGTTAGATAAAAAGCAGTCCCCCGTATAAAAAACGCTGTAGGTTCTTTCCGGCGTTTTATACGTGATCAAAAAACAAGCTGCGCCAGGCAAATGTCCCGCTGGCCACAGTTGAACCGATAGCCCAGGTGCCAACTCAACCGGCGTCCGCCACGGCAGTGGGCGACAAAAGTTTGTATCTCCTTGGCTAGGCCAATTAATCGGCAACAATCGCGCCGTTACAGTGCTGCCAAAAATCGGCAAGTGAGGAAACGACCGATGTAGGGGGAGTAACCCTCGGACGTGATCGGTATGAGCATGACTGCAAAATACAAAATCGGCAGCCTCTTCCCGCAAGGGCGTAATATCAGCAAGCCCGCAGTCAAACAAAATGGAGTAAGGGCCAATTTGAACACTCAGACACACGCCTTCGTCTTCGTAGCCAACGCTATAGGGCAGACAAGACAGCTCACTCACAGAAAATATTCAGAGGCAGTGTTCAACAGATCAATTTAGTGGGCAGAACCATTGCCATGGTAGTTCTCAGAATCGTAAAAGCCATTTCGCGTGCCGAAAAAGAGGCAGGCCACTGAGAACAAACCGGTCATCAAGAAAAGAACGAGCTTAATATCCATTGGAGAAATCCACAAAAGGTTAGATTGTCACAAGGGTTAGACATTTTAGAGTGGGCGCTTGAGAGACATAATCAAAGGGATTGGGCTTCAGTTTTGACAAGCGCCAAACCAAACCCCAAATTTTCCACGCACCAAACGCACCTGTCAGCAAACGTCTTGTGACAAAAAGTCATTAGTGATCGTAACAACTCCATCCATTGGGTAGGTCAATTCTTAATGCTTTATGACAAATAGGGACGAAGCTGCTCAAGATGCTTGCAATCCATGCCAGCTATGATTCTAAAAGCTATTCCCCCATCCCCTCAGATTGAAACTGCTTGGTGCGATCGCCCCTCCGTCATCGTAGCCCCCGACCTCATCGGGTGTACCCTCGTCCGACAAATGCCAACCGGCCCACTCATCCGAGCCACGATCGTAGAAACCGAAGCCTATGCACCAGGCGATCCCGCCTGCCATGCCTACAAAGGCAAGAGTCAGCGCAATGCAGCGATGTTTGGTCCACCTGGTCGTAGCTACGTGTATCTGATTTATGGGATGTACCACTGCCTTAACGTCGTCACCGAAAAGGAAGGCATCGGCAGCGCCGTACTCATTCGAGCACTTGCCTTAGCCAACATCCCGCCACAGATAGAACCCAAACACATGAGACAGCCGCACCGGATTGCAGCTGGTCCTGGCAAACTGTGCCGTGCCCTGGAGATCGATCGAGCCTTAGATAGCATTCAGTACGCGCCTGAGAACGGTATTTGGTTAGAGCACCGCCCACAAGTAATCCCAGAGGCAGATCTGATTCAAACCACCAGAATTGGAATTACAAAAGCTGCTGAACGGCCATGGCGCTGGTACTTAAAGGACAGTCCAGCTGTTTCTAAAACAGCGCAAAAGAACTAGCCTCAAGATCAAAAACAGGGTCTCCGATATCAGTCATATCGAAGACCCTGTTGACTATCTAGACTAGGCTAGAGCGACGTAGCAGCATGACGAATTAAACAGTGAATGAGCCTTACTTTCGGACAATGACATCCCATGAGAACTACATCGCCACCCTTCCAGGCTACGAATAACAGCCTAGAGAATGAGCTCTTTACCACTATCAGTAAATTTCACAGCGTCTACATTCCAATCTGCATTATCGAGCAAGGTTTTTTCCACACTGCCAAAGAGGGCACGCTGCTCACAACTCGAGAGAGATACAAACTGACGCTCCGAGCCAGGGGCTAGCTTCATATCGACAATGGCTGTGCTGCCGGAAATATTCACCTGATAGCCATCTAGCTTAAAGGCGTTGTAGTCCACTGCGCCCATTGCTTTGCCAATGGCCTCATTCATGGCCTGATCACTGGGCACCTGCACGGACTGCTCAACGAAGTCATTGCACTGGTCATCGATGGTGTATACAGAGACCGTCACCATCTCACCTGAACCAGTTTCAGGCTGTTTGATGTCGCCCTGGACATCAGGTTGGGCCGTCACCGGCTCTTTCTTGGTGGAGTCTGCGCCTTCATCAGGTGACGTCGTCGCCTTAGGCGTCTCTACAGCACTGGGCGAAGTCGTGTTTTTGGGTTCTTCGACGACCGTCGTAGATGAAGGCGCACAGCCTGCGGCGATTAAGCTCAGGGCCAGCGTAAAACCGGCCACACTCGCCCTTACGTAGCGAGCGCGACGCTTCTGGAGGCGTGTGAGTGGAGTCATCTCTGAAACATTCTCCGAGGTATAAGCTGGCAACCGAACCATCTGACGAAATACTGAATACAGCACTATAAAAAGATATCCTTATCCTACAAAACAGATGCCCAAACTGACCTTAAATATGTGCCAATTTGCAAAGCTCATAGCCCAGTGTTGAACGAACTCTCGAACGGTCAAGACCGCTAAACTTTTGACAAATTTGAACACTCGCCTATGACTAACTTTCCCTGGAATCGTAGACACATCATATCCCTGGAAGACTTTATCCCCGAGGAATACGAAAACGTCTTACAGACCGCTGTCAGCTTTCAGGGCGTTTTGTCACGCCGAACCAAAAAAGTACCGACGCTCCAAGGACAAGTGGTCGCCAATCTCTTTTTTGAGCCATCCACTCGAACCCGCAGCAGCTTTGAACTAGCAGCGAAACGGTTATCCGCTGATACGCTCAACTTTTCACCTGGAAGCTCATCGCTCACCAAAGGCGAAACCATTCTCGATACAGCCAAAACCTATTTGGCGATGGGAACTGATCTGATGGTGATTCGCCACAAGGGATCAGGCGTACCGGCAACCATTGCTCAAGAGATGGATCGATTAGGATCAGGGGTAGGCATTCTGAACGCGGGCGATGGTCAGCATGAACACCCCTCTCAGGCACTGTTGGATCTGCTTACAATCTGCAACTCCCTCAATCCGGAGCAACCCACAACCGCAGACTTAAAAGGAAAGAAAATAGCCATTGTCGGTGACATTTTGCATTCGCGGGTGGCTCGGTCGAACCTATGGAGCCTCAGCGCTTGCGGGGCAAAAGTACACTTAGCTGCACCACCCACACTGCTTCCTAAAGCCTTTGCAGAGGCATTTTCTACCCACGTAGAAACCCCTCAAGGGAAAACGCTAGAGCGTCATATTTTTGTCCATTGGCAACTGGAACCCGCTCTCAAGGATGCGGATTTTGTGATGGCACTGAGGCTGCAAAAAGAACGCATGAGCGACCACTTACTCCCTAGCTTGCGGGAGTACCATCAGCAATTTGGGATTACGCGCGATCGCCTCAAACTCTGCAAACCCACCGTCAAAATATTGCACCCAGGTCCGACTAACCGAGGCGTCGAGATCACCTCCGACCTCATGGACGATCCCCGACTTAGCCTAGTCTCCCAACAGGTTGCTAGCGGCGTTGCGGTTCGAATGGCGCTGCTATACCTGATGGGTGGTGCCACGAACACTGCAACTAAGTAATGAAGCCAGGCGTAGTGAAACGCGCAAGTTTCTCACACTGCCCAACGGCACGCAAATCCCAGCCAAAATCAAACGCTATTCCACAAAAGCATCAGCCGTTTCTGCGACGGACTTTTCCACGGCTTACTCAACAGCATCCACAGAGACATCGTCTTCAGCAACCTCTTCCTCAGCACCTTCCGAAGAAGGGGCGTCGGCAGGAGGCGCACTGGCTAATAAGTTAGTGAATGAGGTGTGTAATCGAAGAATATTGTCTTCAGCCGTTTCATTGGTTGGGGCATAACGGCTAAAGAGCAAGATGGTTTCATCGCCATAACCAATAAAAGTGGCGATCGCCCTGCCTAAACTATCGGGACGGTCCGATAGCCACATCACCAATGCGTCTTGCCCATCAATTGTGACGGATTGATAGCGGCCTACCGCAGAGCCTTCTTCAATAAAGCTGTCGATATTAGCATCCACAACTGGTCCCGGAGGAGCTGCCATCCGCACCACCTGGGTCGCAACCAACTCCGCTTCAACCGTTGTGACATTGGCAATCATCAGGCCATCCTCTGTCGCTTCGGCATTCCACGCTGCTGGAAGGTCGAGAGACATCCCGTCATCAGAATAATTCGTCGTGGGGGGCGCATCATCGGGCAGCACCAGCGGTTCTAGAGCAGGTGAAGGCTCGGCAGAGGGCGCAGAGGGCGTGGAGGGCGTTGCTGGAGAAGGATTTGCCGGGAGAACTGCTGGGTTCGCAGCAAGAACTTGAACTAAGACCTGAGCCTCCTGATCGGTCGGATGTCCATGGTTTTGGAGTAACGACAGGGCGTCAGCAGACTGACTTACGATCAGAGGTCCAGTCGCTGACGATGCCGCCAAGAGGGTCAAAACAGACAGACGTAGAGTCAAAGTCATAGGAAACGTGCTCAACAGGTGTGCTCAAACCAGTTACTCGATCTACCAAATCCTTTAGTTAAGCAAGGCAGGGCAAACGGCAGAGACAAGTAATCAACAAATAGGGGAAGACTTACGGTTGAAATTATACAGAACGATTTAATTGTTCAATTTTTGTTACATTTTTGTTAAGATATTGAGCAGGCTCGTCCTCAATATCCATCACCCTTGACGCAGTAAGTATTTTTCCTGGCAGCTCATCTAACCAGCGAATTGAGTTGTTTGTAGATTCAGTTATGCCAGTTGCAGAAGCGCCCGCCCCCTTCTGCTCCACGCTCCACACCTGGATAACTCCCCCTTAGATAACCCCCTAGTGACACCCTCGTTGAGACCCCAGATGCTGAAACTTACCCACTTATGCGTCAGTAACTTTGGGCCAACCACAACGGCAAACCTCAGCCCGCAGCGATACAGGGCTGAAGTTCCTGCTCTTCAAATTATTTGGCATCGGCCTGCACGAGAATAACTAACGCCGAGCAGCCCCCAATGAAAAAAGCTCCCCAGCAGAAGCTTTTCTAGAAAACATTCATCTATTCAATAGACCCAGCAACCTGCTTGCAAAAGTTGCTCATGCCCCAAGCATCCAGCTACATCTGACATTTTCAGATGAATCAAGCTTGCGACTTAAGGTCACCTTATCCACCGCTATTACGGAACTTTGTCCATGTTGCGCTTAGAGAAAATCAGTAAGATCTATCCCACCGGCGAAGTGCTTAAGGACGTGAACTGGGAAGTAAAACCTGGTGAACGCATTGGCCTCGTCGGCGTCAACGGCGCAGGGAAGTCCACCCAGTTAAAAATTATTCAAGGCCTGATTGAGCCAACCTCTGGGAGCATTATTCGCCCCAACGGTATGCACATTGCGGCCCTCAATCAAGAATTTGAGGTTGATCCCCGCCGCACCGTTCGAGAAGAATTCTGGACCGTTTTCACAGAAGCCAACAAAATTCAGCAGGCGCTCACAGATCTCCCTAAGGAGATGGAGAGTGCCGCTCCTGACCAGTTGGAGAAGCTGATCAATCAACTCGATAAGAAGCAACGCCAGTTTGAAGCGCTAGACGGCTACGTACTGGAAACCCGCATTGAAAAAATCTTGCCAGAAATGGGCTTCGACAGCGACGCGGGGGAACGCCTTGTTAGCTCCTACAGTGGCGGATGGCAAATGCGAATGGGTCTAGGTAAGGTGTTGCTCCAGTCGCCTGACTTGCTGCTACTGGACGAGCCGACTAACCATCTAGATCTCGAAACCATTGAGTGGCTCGAAACCTACCTAAAAGGGTTGACGATCCCCATGGTGATTGTGTCCCATGACCGTGAGTTTTTAGATCGGCTGTGTACCTCCATTGTCGAAACAGAGCGTGGCGTTTCGACGACGTACCTGGGCAACTACAGCACCTACCTAGAGCAAAAGGCTGAAAATGCAGCCGCGCAGCAAAGTACCTTTGAACGGCAACAAAAGGAACTGGCAAAGCAACAAGCCTTCGTTGAGAAATTCCGAGCGAGTGCGACCCGATCTACCCAAGCAAAGAGTCGCGAGAAGCTGCTGGCTAAAGTTGAGCGGGTTGAAGCCCCCACAGCTGACCTCAGAGGCTTACAGTTCCAGTTCCAACCTGCGTCTCGCAGTGGCCGGGAAATCGTAACGATTAACGATATGACCCACACCTACGGCGATAAAATTTTATTCCTTGGCGCCAATTTAGAAATTGAGCGGGGCGATCGCATTGCCTTTGTCGGCCCTAACGGAGCCGGGAAATCGACCTTACTCCGCCTTATTACCGGCAGTGAAACGCCCGAGGATGGCACCGTAAAGATGGGCGCACACAACGTGCTCCCAGCCTATTTTGAACAAAATCAGGCAGAGGCCCTAGACCTTAACAAGACCGTGATGGACACCATCCACGATGAAGTGCCTGACTGGGATAACGAAGAGGTCCGCACCTTGCTCGGTCGTTTCCTTTTTAGCGGAGATTCAGCCTTTAAGAAAGTAGAAGGCCTCAGCGGTGGTGAGAAGGCACGATTGGCCCTTGCCAAGATGCTCTTGCAACCTGCCAACCTCTTAATACTCGACGAGCCCACAAACCACTTGGACATTCCAGCTAAAGAAATGCTAGAAAATGCACTGAAAGATTACGACGGCACAGCACTAATTGTGTCCCACGATCGCTATTTCGTATCCCAAGTTGCCAACAAGATCGTTGAACTCAGGGACGGAGAACTCCGTCTATATAGAGGAGACTATCGTTACTATTTAGACAAAATTAAAGAAGAAAAAGAAAGAATTCGTCTTGAGGCGATAGAAGCTACCAAAGCAGCTAAAGCTGCCGCAAAACGCGCGAAACAACGCAGCAAGCAAGCGGAGAAGCGTAAAGCGAAAGCCGCTAGATAACGTCTATAAAGAGATCCCAGACGGTTTCGAGACTGACTGGATCTCAGTGGCATCTCTTTTATTTTGGGATGGACTCATGTTAAATAATAATTAGATCTACGCTGAGATCTTAATTAGAGTGATACGGCAGCTTCAGCAACACCCCGTTTAAGCCCATACTCCCTTAGGCTTTAAGCTTCAGGCAATTGGTTTGAGCAGACTCAACAGGCTATCAAATACACACTGCCCAAGAGTATTCGCTGGCTATCGCAACTGCCTACAATCGCGTGATTATTAATACAGACGTTTCTTGAATTGGAAAAATAACTATATAAAGCCCTGATTCAAGCCATAACATCCAGTTATGAGGCATTTAGTGGCATTCTGTCACTGCCTCAAACAAGGTGTTTCATGGCAACTTTTTTGAAACCCTTTTTTACCCCTTACTAAAACCCTGCTTAGCAAACCTTACTTATCAACACACACTGATTAAATTCTGTAGTTTCGCGGCTTGTCTGAAAAATGGCGTTAGCCTAGTTCCATTAAAGCAGGTAACATTTCACGCCTGTTGTTGCTATGCAAGCAACTATTGCAGTAGCAGCTAATCATCAAACACGACTATTAAGCCAGCCACTATAGAGCGGCACAACTAAAAACACTGTTCGCAGACCTCTGTCCACTTCATACACATGTGGATAAGTATGTGTATATGCGATGGACTCAAGTAGAGGAGCAACCCAAAGCAAGCCCATAGCTAAGAACAGGTAAACTGTCTCGGAACTCGAAACTCCAGCAGCCGTATTTAGTCTTTTAATTACTGAGATATAAGGTAGCTACCCTAGGTGACCCACCGGTCATCGTCAACGAAGGACATACCCTAACCAAGGACTAGTCTAATACCGAGTAGCAACAGACGATTGAAAAAAAGTAGAGGATTTTCAGAGGATGGCACAATCGCCTATTTCGCCAATGGTACTCGTGATCCTAGATGGATGGGGATGCCGGGAAGATAGCAATGGCAATGCCATTAGCCATGCAAAAACCCCTGTCATGGATAGTCTGTGGGAAACCTATCCCCGCACAACCATCAATACATCAGGCAGGGCAGTAGGCCTGCCCCATGGCCAAATGGGTAACTCTGAGGTGGGCCACCTGAACATTGGAGCGGGTCGGGTCGTCCCCCAAGAATTGGTTAGGATTTCAGATGCCGTTGAGACCAAAACCATCCAAGAAAACCCAGCTCTACTAGAAGTCTGCCAAAAGGTCCGCTATTCGGGCAGTAAACTTCATTTGGTCGGACTTTGCTCAGATGGTGGCGTCCATGCACACCTTAACCATCTCATCGGGTTACTGGAGATGGCCAAGGCTCAAGACCTCTCAGAAGTGTGCATTCATGTGATTACTGATGGGCGTGATACCAAGCCTACAGAGGGTGAATTAGCGCTACAAAAGCTGCAAACGGCAGTAGATGCCATCGGCCTTGGGAAATTGGTGACACTCAGCGGTCGTTACTACGCTATGGATCGGGATAATCGCTGGGATCGCATTGAAAAGGTCTACAACGTCATGACCGATGAAGGTCCTGGCACCGGTCAATCTGCCTTAGAAGCCCTCAAGCTGTCCTACGATGCTGGGGTGAATGATGAATTTGTGGATCCCGTGCGCTTAGCACCGGGCGCGGTCACGGCTAATGACGGGGTCGTTTTCTTTAACTTCCGCCCTGACCGTGCCCGCCAGCTCACCCAGGCATTTGTGAAGCGCGAGTTTGAAGGATTTAGTCGCGATCCCATTTTGCCACTGACTTTTGTGACCATGACCCAATACGATCCATCACTGCCTGTTGGGGTCGCATTCAAGCCCCAAAGCTTAGAAAATATTTTGGGCGAAGTCATCTCCAAGGAAGGATTGAAACAGTTCCGTACCGCCGAAACTGAAAAATATGCCCACGTCACTTACTTTTTCAACGGTGGCTTAGAAGAACCGTTCCCTGGGGAAGATCGCGAGCTCATCCCTAGTCCGATGGTCGCCACCTATGACAAAGACCCAGAAATGTCAGCCAAAAAGGTGACCGATGCGGCGATCGCAGCCTGTAACAAGCGGGAGTATTCACTCATTGTGATGAATTACGCGAATCCTGACATGGTAGGCCACACGGGACAAATGGACGCTACGGTAACGGCCCTCCAGGAAGTCGATCACGAAGTGGGTCGCTTACTAGAAGCCGTGGGCAGGGTTGGTGGCACAACGCTGATTATTGCAGACCATGGGAATGCGGAATACATGCATGATGAACAGGGGAGACCTTGGACAGCCCACACAACTAACCCTGTTCCCTTTATTTTGGTAGAGGGCGAAGGTTTGAAAATCCCAGGCCACGGCTGCGAAGTACAGCTCCGAGAAGATGGCTGCCTAGCCGATGTGGCACCGACGATTTTACAAATCTTGCAGCTGCCGATCCCAGAGGAAATGAATGGCAAGCCCATGATTTTAGAGGCCAAAGCTGACTTCACAGAAAGCCGTACGCCGGTGGAAGTCTCCTTGCGTCGATAAAATACATCGAGTAGAACTGCTCTTAGCCTCGTAACTTCTCCTAATACTTTGAGCATTTGCCGCCAGCAGGGGCTTACTTGGGGCTGCCTGCTGAGATAGAATAGAGGAAGCTTATGTGTAGGGTTAGTAAATTAGCCTCCTATTACACCATTATTACGCTCAGTCCACGAAAGGATTTGTCATGACAGTAGTCACGATTGCAAAGATTATTTGGACCGTCGCCGCCGTAGGCGTGTGTGTATTGGTGCTCTTGCACAGTCCTAAGGGTGACGGCCTCGGTTCTTTAGGTGGGCAAGCACAGCTCTTCACTAGCACCAAAAGTGCGGAAGATACCCTCAATCGAGCCACATGGTTGCTGACAATCATATTTATGGGGCTGACCGTGGTTCTAAGTGGCGGTTGGCTAGAAGCCGCAGTGTAACTGCGGGCTGAAATGCAGACTAATAAAAGGAAAATATTGAAAAGCGCCTTGTTCCGATAGTGTTCAGAACAAGGCGCTTTTTATTGCGTAGCATTTTTTATGCTTGGAAAAGACGGACTGAAAAAGACGGACCATGCACAAAATCAGGATCAGTCCGTCACTTGAATAATTTTGATAGGCTGGCTTCCTTTTATGGGATTGCGCGAAGGCTTACCAGCTTCCGAAAGGGCTTGATAGGCCTTGTCGATGATGATTTTTTCTTGATTCGTAGGATGGTTGCGATCGCACAAAGCTCCACCCACTTTCGCCTCTACAGCCACCACAGATTCATTGGGTAAGGTCAACAGCTGCTGAATTAACGCTTCCCGTAAGGCGTCACCATACTGCCACAAGCCAGCCTTATCTACCCCACTCAGCACACACATAAACTGAGCCCCGTTCACATCACGGCTATCACAATAAAGCCAGGTATCGATGGTGACGCTACGGCGAATCACCGACGCGATCGCCACATCTAGCTGGGCATTTTGCGCAGGGGTCGTCTCGACATCTCCCAAAGGCGTTTTCCGATGGGCATCGACAATCAGCAGGCCAATGGAGTCAAACTGCCGATTGCCAGGCTGCAATTTCATTTGATGAATGAGCGCCGATAATGTCTGGGGTAGCATTTTGGCATCGAGCATGCCGGTATTGGTATCTGTTAGATTTAGCGCTTTCAGAAGATTTTCATGACTTTGCCGCTGCCTCTCGGCATTACTCACCTGGGCATTGAGTTCTTGAGAGCGGTTCGTGAGCTGATTTTCTAACTCAGCAGTTTGCCGTTTAGCCCTTGATACACGCCACCCTCGCTTAATCAAGGCAGGCAGCAATACCAGTAGGCCAATCAAAACACCAATTGCTAGCGTAGAGAGCAATACGATGGCCAGCGACCCCTGGTAATTCCAGAGCAATAGGTTGATAGCAACCTGGACATTGTTTTGCAATGCGAAGGCGATCGCAAAGAATGCAATCATGATCGCGGCAACGATAAAAAACGGCATATAGCAGTCGTAAAAATACGCAAAGACTTTTTTAGACTAGCCTATGAAGCTATGCAGATAAAGCCTTACGGAGAAGGCCTTACGAAGCAAGACTTACAGAGCAAGCATCACCTGGGAGAGCATCGCAGGCGGTATGCGGTTAAGAGCAGACTGCTGGCCGGAAAGTCCTAGCTGATCGTAATGGGATTTGAGGTTAGCCACGATCGCTCCCAGCCTTCCCTGGTAGAGGGGAGAGTCAGTCGGCACGTCTTCAATTGCCTTTAAATAGCTGTAAAGTGACTTCTGCAAACAGTCGGAGACTTCGGTCAGCGAAGGGGCTGTATCTACCATTTGGGCATGGACATCACCAAGGCAGTGGAAAATCGCCGCGGCATCCGCTTGGCTCAGAGAGTTTGCCGCTTGGCTGGTATTTAGCGCAGCTTCAAAAGCCGTCACAGCATTTTTCTGGTAGCGGCTCTTTTGCTCCATATCAATGCCACCCTCTGCAACGCCCTCTTTAGACAGATCCCAGTAGGCTAATGCCAAGTTGTTATACGTAATCGCGCAGGCGCCTGGATCCACCTCAGGGGTGCGATAGGTCAACGCATCACGGTATGCAGCGATCGCATGCTTTAACAAGAAGGTAGGACGTTCATGTTTCGCCAAGCTCCAGTAGGTAATGCCGACATTGTTTTGCACAGCCGCATAGTCCAACGGTTGACGCGCAGGCTCGTACCCCAATAGCGCCTCGTTGTAAGCTTTGATCGCACTGCGCAAGTTCTCAATGGGCTCATTATAGTGAGACAGCTGCCAGTATACCGAGCCCATACTGTTTTGCAGGGTGGCATACTCTTCGGGATCGCTCTCTAAGGTGTATAGTTCCAGTGCGCGTAGGTAAGTTGCCGCGGCTTGGTTCAAATAATCCGTAGGCTCTTCATGGGTAGCCAGCATGGTATAAACCGCGCCCATATTGCTATATAGCTGTCCGACGATATCGTCAGCTTGACGGTCAGCCGGTTGGCTCGGCTCAGCCAGCTTATCAATGGCTTCCTGATACAGCTGAATACTGTGTGTCATACAGTCCACAGACTGTTGTGGATCGTTGAGCTGTTGGGCTTTGAGCCAGTAGAGTGTCCCCAAATCGTTGAGACCACTGCCCCAGTCTGGATGAGGGCCACTCAGGCAACCCAGAGCACCTTCATAGGCTGCGATCGCAGGTTCGATAAGGTCTAACCCCCGTTCACCGTTTTCAATGCGGGTGCGATACACCATACCCACAGCAAAATAATCATCAGCCGCTTGTTGACGAGCCGCACGCTGTTGAGCAGCTGTTTGAACCGTCAACGTTTTTTGCGCTTCAGCATCCACCGGGGTCACCGTGGATGTCGCAGAACCATCCGAGGCATCAGTCGAAGACCCTGGGGAGCGCACCACTTGAGTCGAAGCTCCAGACGAGGCCCCAACAGCATTCACACCTTTACTCACCACGGACCGCAAGCCTCCCAAAACCCCCACATTGCGACGACGGCGACGTGGGCGACGCGCCACACGCTCAGCGACCTTATCAGAAGTAGGAGTGGATGGTACAACGGCATCCTGAGCCTTGTCTATGACTGCCGTCTCACCTAGCTCAACATCAAGGGATTCTTCAACGGATTTTGCAGTAGCGTTTTCGGTCTCAACCAGAGGAGAGTCAGCAAGTTCGGGCTCTGCTAGTTCGGGCTCTGCCAGTTCAGGTTTTGCCAGTTCAGGCTCGGCTGAGTCAGACTTAACCTCTTCAGGCTCCAAGAAGTTGGGCACATCTGGTGTACCCAACCTCAGTTCACTCTCATCCAGTTCGTCTTCAGCTGAGACAATCAGTGGCTCAACAGCTGCTTGATGCCCTATTGCATCAAGCGGCGCATCTGCTCCTGTGTCCAACGGCACATCCACTACCGACGGAGCATCGAGCTCAGGAGAGCCTAGCTCAAGCTCCGTAATTGCTTCGGGTGCATCCAGCACACTGTCAACAGCAGCCTGCAACGTCCCGTCTGCCACTAATGAATCGCCTTCTAAAAGATCTGTTTCTAAAAGATCTGTTTCTAAAAGATCTGTTTCTAACAACTCTGTTTCGGGAGGTACCTGTTTGGCAGAAGCAGAGTCAAAAGAAGTAGATTCAGCAGCAACAAATCCACTAGATGAAGCATCCGATGTAGAGAATTCTTGAGGAAAAGCAGTCCAGTCAATGTCCTCTACATTCTGATTAGCGGATTCTTTTTCGCCATACAAGTTACTGGCCTGTTGCGGAGAGAGACCATTTGTGGACTGCTCGGCAAAACTACTGTGATGTTGCTGGCCTATCCCTTCAGTCTCAGTCAGCCAAGCAGCATCACTCTCAGGGGTCTGGTAATCGCCTTGCGGGGAAGCACCCAGATGTCGGTACTCCAGTGCAGACGTTTCGAGCCCACCATTATCGGAGAGCTCACCCAAACCTTCATGACGCGTAGCATCAGCCCCATTAGCTCCGTTATTAACAGAGCTAGCAGCAGAGCCGTTTGAAGCATCTGCGCCATTGGACATCGAAAAATCTGCTTGCTCTGAAGGCGATAGATCAATGGGAGGCAACGGTGGCACTTCATTATCAATGTCAGCCGGTGTGGGATCGCTGACGAACTCAAAAATGCCCGAACGCCAGTTCCAGAACGTGGGAGCCGATTGCTGAATGGTTCTCAACCAAGGCCAGGGAAGCCATATCAACAAACTGGTGTTAAGTCGGGGAAGCAGTGCCTCTACCTTTTCGAGCGATCGCAAAAAATGATTTTGGGTGATCGCAGGCTGGCGCGTCATTTGCTCAATGCCCACTACCTGCAACTGGGGCAAATCACCTTGAGACAACACCGTTTGGCGCACCCAATTGGCCACCTGCTTGGGCAAATTCCCATCTTCAGGATCAAACACCAAGCGTTCTAAACCCACAGAAGGCGCGGTAGCACGGGGCAGTTGCCCATTGAGATCTTGGCCAAAATCCTGATCGCCTAAGCCCAAATCATCAACGGCATAACCCATAGAAGGCCCTGCACTCTGCCCCAAGTGCTGACCCAACTCCAAAGACATGGGTACACCAATCGCCAAATCAGTTTCAAGCTGGCTAGCCAACTGGTTTTGCATGGCGACGTTATCACAAACTGCAATCAACAGCTGACGCCGCAGATTCAGTGCCATAGAGGATTTCAATGCCTGATAAGACTGTTGATTAACCCCCAGTATTTGACGGGTCTTAGGCTGAATTGCAATCATGGCGGCACCAAGCGAGAGCTAGACGGTAGAGCTTAAATAGGGTTGGCCAGGGAGACAATGGATCAAAGTAGACCTTCTCGAAATTGACCGCAGCGTCTGTAACCTATATGAATTCTTTCTAGGTATGCAGGCACGCTCAGGAATAATTTGAGACCCCGCTGAAACTGGTATGCTAAAGGTTCGTATCCATGCTCTGTTGCTCGATGTCGACTTCTGCCCTTGCCTCTTCTATTCGCCAGCATCAGCACCCCTTGGTTCGCCAGCTCGCCGAGGGTATAGAGTCGATCTGGGCCACTCAGCTCGATCTCTCGCCGTACTATTTACCCGAGGATCTAGGCTATGTAGAAGGCAAGCTAGAAGGTGAAAAACTTGTCATTGAAAACAGCTGCTACCAAACTCCTAAGTTTCGCAAGCTACACCTAGAGTTAGCCCAGATTGGTAAAAATTTAGACATCCTACACTGCGTGATGTTTCCGAAACCGGAATACGGTTTGCCTATTTTTGGCTGTGACATTGTCAGTGGTAGGGGCCAAATTAGCGCCGCCATTGTTGATCTCTCCGCTGCCACCAGAACAGGCAAGCTCTCCGAGGCCTACACCCAAAGCCTTTCAACAATAGAGCTTCCTGATTACAGCGTGCCCCGTGATTTACCTGAATGGGGACAGCGTATTTTTTCAGATTTTTGCTGCTTCATTAAGCCCGCCACCCCTGAAGAGGAGAAGCAGTTTCTAGCTCAAACCTTGGCCTATCTCAGCACCCATGTAAAACAAGCCCTGAGCAAACAGCCAGAACCCGATAAACTCAATGAGTTTTGGACACGTCAGCACTATTACTGCGCACAACAGCAACGCAATGACAAAACCCGACGAGTGTTAGAGAGAGCCTTTGATAAGGAATGGGCCGAACGCTATATGTCAACTGTGCTATTTGATATGCCGCCAGCAGACGCCTAATCGGCAGACACCTAACCAGTAGACACCTGAAGTGTTATTGCCGCGTAAAGAGTTACCTCTCTAGGCATCTATATCCTCTAAAACATCCATATTTTTTAGGACATCTATTCCTCAACAATTGGATATTTCACCTGTTCAACATCTGGATCGCAAAATACCCATGAGGCTGAGTATCCATTACATCATTGCTCGATGCACCTTCAACACAACTAAATCACAGCACTCTTTAGTCCACCCGTAATATTGTCATCAATGATGACCGTCGCATCCAAGCGACCATCATTCGTCGCCCCCATTCTTTATTCTTAGGCGATCTTCCCATCCCGTTTATCTGCACTGTTATATAAGCCCTGTTATATAAAGCTATGGTCACTTCGGTTATTCCACCAACCTCTGAGCAAACAACAGCTGAAAAAACCGCTGGTCAGCTCATCGTGTTAGCAGGCCCGAGCGGCGTAGGAAAAGGCACGCTACTCAATCTCCTACTGGAAAAATACCCAGACATTCGCCTTTCCATTTCGGCCACGACTCGGCAACCTAGAGAGGGCGAAATCGAAGGTCAACACTATTTCTTTTTAAGCCGTGAGCAGTTTGAGGAAATGGTGGATCAAGAAGAGCTGCTCGAATGGGCTGAGTTTGCAGGCAATTGCTATGGCACGCCTAAAGCTCCGATTACATCGGCCATTGCCGACGGGCATCAAGTCATTTTAGAAATTGAACTTTTGGGGGCACGTCAGGTACGCAAGAGCTTTCCCAACGCAAAACAAATTTTTATCTTGCCGCCTAGCCCTGCAACGTTAGAAGCGAGAATTCGAAGCCGCGGGCAAGATTCGGAAGAGGCCATTCAAAAGCGTCTTACCCAAGCCACCATCGAATTAGCTGCGGCTGATGAATTTGATCTGCAAATCATTAACAATGATTTAGAAACAGCACTGGCAGAACTTGAAACCGCCATCTTTAAATAATCAGCTAAAAAATCGGTTACAAAAACTCAGCTCCCGAGAACCGGCATCTACTATCCACTTTGCACCTTGCCATATGACAAGCTCAGCCCTGACGCCCGAACACAGACGACTTCAGGAAACCCAAACCAAGCAAGCGAATTGGAAAAAGTGGGGACCTTACCTCAGCGAGCGGCAATGGGGAACAGTACGCGAAGACTATAGCCCAGAAGGTGAGGCTTGGGATTATTTTCCTCATGACCATGCTAGATCCAGAGCCTATCGATGGGGGGAAGATGGCATCCTGGGGATTTGTGATGACCAGCAACGGCTTTGCTTTGCCTTAGCCATGTGGAATGGGAACGATGCCATTCTCAAAGAGCGTTTTTTTGGACTCACAGGCAATGAAGGCAACCATGGTGAGGATGTCAAAGAGTATTACTTTTACTTAGATAGCACGCCAACCCATTCCTATATGAAGGCGCTGTACAAGTATCCGCAGGCTGCCTATCCCTATCAGCAACTCCAAAAAGAGAATCGGGAACGCGATCGCACAGACGCCGAATATGAGCTACTGGATACGGGTGTCTTTGAAGGCGATCGCTACTTTGATGTGCAGGTAGAGTACGCTAAAGCGACTGATGAAGATACCCTGATTCACATTTCAATCACCAATCGAGGCCCAGAGACTGCGGACTTCCATCTGCTCCCAACCTTGTGGTTTCGGAATACTTGGTCCTGGGGTGAGGGTCTACCCAAACCAACGATTAAGCGCCACGACACCAGCAACGATACTGTTACCGTCCTTGAAAGCGAGCACCCTGAGCTGGGTAAATATTGGCTCTACGCTCAAACATCTGTAGCAGTTGCCAGCACGCAACAAGCAAGCTCAGGGGAGTGGATTGGGTTACAGGGAAACTCACCAGAAGGGCCACCAGAAGACTCGCCAGAAAACATTGGCAACACTCCAAAGAACAGCACAACAGGACACACCTCAGCTCTCTTCTTTACTGAAAATGAGACCAATAAAGAGAGATTATTTGACGTGGAGAGTCAATCACCCTACGTCAAAGATGCTTTTGATCAATACCTAATACAAGGTGATAAATCAGCCATTAACCCGGCACAAACAGGGACAAAGTCAGCGATTTATTATCACCTAACCATTGCAGCGGGACAAACCCAACACGTTCGACTCCGCTTAGCCAAAACACCATCACTAACCTCTCCACTCAGCCAACCTTTCCAAAAGACTTTGCAAACCCGCCAACAAGAAGCGGATAAGTTTTACCATCAACTCTCTCCACTGATTGACGATGCGGACATGCGAAACGTCCAGCGTCAAGCATTTGCAGGCATGATGTGGGGCAAGCAATATTATCTATACGATGTCAACACCTGGCTGAAGGGCGATCCCAACACCATTAATCCCCCCACAGAACGGCAGCAAGGACGCAACAAGCACTGGCATCATTTAGACTCCCAAGATATTCTCTCCATGCCTGACACCTGGGAGTATCCTTGGTTTGCAGCTTGGGACACCGCTTTTCACTGCATTCCCTTAGCCCTAATCGATGCTGAATTTGCCAAGCAACAGCTCGATGTCATGACCCGCGAATGGTACATGCACCCGAATGGGCAACTACCTGCCTATGAATGGGCCTTTGGTGATGTCAACCCGCCGGTACATGCCTGGGCGACTTGGCGAGTGTACAAAATCGAGAAAAAAATGACAGGCAAGGGCGATCGCCTTTTTCTCGAAAGACTTTTTCAAAAGCTGTTGCTGAACTTCACCTGGTGGGTCAATAGAAAAGATACCGAAGGCAACAATGTTTTTGAAGGGGGCTTTTTAGGCCTGGATAATATTGGGGTCTTTGATCGCAGCAAACCACTACCCACAGGCGGACGACTAGAACAAGCCGATGGCACCAGTTGGATGGCTATGTACTGCCTAGATATGCTGGTGATTTCCCTAGAGCTAGCCCTAGAAAATCCAGTGTATGAAGACATGGCGACAAAGTTCTTCGAGCACTTTATTTATATTTCAGAGGCCATGAACGCCTCAGGAGAGAATGCTACTCAGCTCTGGGATGAAGAAGATGGTTTCTTTTATGACGTGCTGCATCTCCCTGACACGACCCGAATCCCCATCAAAATTCGCTCCTTAGTCGGACTCATGCCACTATATGCCACAACAACGTTAGAGCCGGAGCTAATGGACCAGCTGCCTGGTTTTCTGGAACGCTTGGAATGGTTTGAAGCCAACCGTCCCAAGCTATCTCAAAACATCATTACAACAGAAGTCCCAGCGCCCGATGGGAGCCTCAAAAAGAGAAGAATGCTGACGGTGGTAAAGCCTGACAAGCTACGGCGCATTCTCGCAAAAATGCTCAAGCCCCACGAGTTTTTAGGCGCAACAGGCATCCGAGCCCTTTCTCGCTTCCACGAAGAAAATCCTTACACCTTTGATGTCAACGGTAAAATTTATCGGGTTGATTACGAACCGGCTGAATCTAGCTTGCCCCTGTTTGGCGGCAACTCTAACTGGCGTGGTCCGATATGGTTTCCAACGAACTATTTGTTAATTGAATCTCTTCAGCGATACCATCGATTCTTCGGTGATACCTTTAAGATTCAATGCCCCTATGGATTTGGGGAAGAAATGAACCTGTGGGCCGTAGCTACGAAGCTCGAAGAGAGAATGATCAGCACCTTTGTGCGGGACAAAGATACGGGCAGGCGACCTGTTTATGGCGGTAATGAGACCTTTCAAAACGACCCGCACTGGCGTGACCATATTCTCTTTTATGAATACTTTAACGGGAATACTGGCGCTGGGTTAGGCGCTAGTCACCAAACGGGATGGACCGGGCTGGTTGCCAAATTAATTCATCAATGTTGTGAGTACAACACAGAAGCAGACGACGCTTAAGCGCGATGAGACGATACGAACCACGCTCTGAACATAGCGCCATCACCACGCCAAACAATATGTTGTGCCTACGGTAACTCAATAAAATCGTTGCGGACCCAGCCGGTCGCACCAGATTCAAACTCGATGCGGTACCAGAGCAGGCCATCATCATAGCCGCTGCCACTATCGAGAATAGCAACGCGATCGCCCACCAATCCGTAATGCTGTGGCCCTGGATCAAACATCGGCCCTGGATACACATCGACCTGATTGCCGGGTGCGATGCCACGCAACCAGCCATATTGCGGTAAAGCATTATTCTGAAACACGCTATTTTGAGGCGTCGCTTTAGGCGTATCGACAACCAGTGGTGCTTGATCAGGCCAAAACAGAATACCTTCCGGCACCCAACCTTCAGCCCCTGACTCAAACCGTACTAAACTCCAAAGACCATTCTCACGATCCACTTGATCGAGCAAAGTCACAGGATCGCCCGGCAAACCGTAATGCAACGGATCACCACCACCGGCATTGGCGTACACAGTGACCCTATCCACATTTAAATCTTGACGAAAGCTGAGCGCCTGCCCAAAGGTCGGATCATCAGGATTATCGGGGGTCACAGCTGAGTCAAGCTGCCCTTGCGAGTTAGCGGCATCAGACGATGCTGGCGCGATCGCATCACCTGATTGCCGTGTCACCGCAACAGACGTTTGAGACGAGCGATTACCCTCATTGTCCAACGTAGATTCCGCCGTGACGGATAACTTCGTAGATCTGTCATTGGCAGATCCGTCATTGGTGACGCTTTCAGCAGAAAGCTCGACGGTACCAGAACGGCCAGACGCTGCAATGTCTTCTTTTGAAACGGATGAACTTTGAGCCTCTGAGGAGGATTGCAACGACGAATCGCCCGATGATTGGCTCACGAGCAAACCGCCCCCAATCGCACTCGCGCCAACAGCCGCAGCCATTAATCCTACAAGCACAGGCGATAGGCGTTTCTGAGCAGGTTGAGGGTTGTTAGTTTCATCACGATTAACGCCTGTAGCAGCATCGTGGTAAGGGGCGTTTGTCGCTGGCTGCTGTTGAGTGTTTTGCAAAGACTGTTGATAGGTTGAAGCATTGCCTTGAGGCACTGCTGTCTGAGACATGCCAGAAGATGGAGAAGCGACAACTGTTTTAATCGTGCTTGAGGGTGTGCTTGGGAGCGTATTCAGCGGTGGTGTCGGCAGTAAGGTTTTAGTCACTTGCTCGCCTGCCTGCTCAGCTACTTGCTCGCCTAACAGCGCTGTGAGCATTTGGTTAGCACTACTATAGCGATCGCGTGGATGTGATCGCACCGCTTTATCAATCACAGAAACCAGTTCAGGACTCACATGGCTAGCAGCATCACGCCAAATCAACTCGCCCGTCTGCGGATCGGAGACAAAATCCTGGGGGGGCTTCCCCGTCAGTGCGTAAATCGCCGTCAGCCCCAAACTGTACAAATCGCTCGATGGAATGGGACGGCCTGCGGCTTGCTCAGAGGCCATGTAGCCTGGTGTGCCAATCACAATGGAACTGGCCAAGCTGTTATGACTATTCATCACGGTGCCCATGGTCTCTCGAACCGCACCAAAGTCAATCAGAACAGGCTGTTGCACGGAACCTGCTCCAGTCCGCAACATAATATTATCGGGCTTAAGGTCACGATGGATAATCCCTTGGGCATGGACAAACTCCAAAACAGGCAGCAGAGCAGCTAGGAGCTGCTGTACCGTTGCTTCGCTTTGCGGACCTTGCTCAGCCAAGATAGATTCTAGGGTTTCACCCTCTATCCATTCCTGCACCAGGTAAAACTGCTGATTTTCGCTGAAGTAGGCATACAGCCGAGGGATTTGCGGATGGTTCTCACCCAGCTTTTCTAAAATGGCCGCCTCGCGTTGAAAGCGTTCTTGAACCACCTGATAAATCTCAGAATTCGTGGTTAAAGGCTTAAGCTGCTTAATCACACAACGCCGCTTCGAAGGCATTTGGGTATCTTCGGCCAGGTAGGCATGACCAAACCCACCCTCGCCCAGTCTGCGAATAACCTGATAGCGATGGTTAATTAGCATACGTCTCTTCGGATAACGGCAGCATGAAAGCAGCACGCGATGGCCTCAATGACCATCATCGCACGATGCTTATCATCCGGGGATATCCAGACCGGCACCTATACCACTCCAACCTATGAGATCGCGGTGTACTGCAAACTCCCTAAATCCAAAGAATCGACACCTTTCAAGTAGGCAATCGGATCGTCTTGATCATAAATCCAGACCCCCTCAGACCCCATCTGCGTAGAGTATTGGCTCGCAGAGCCCTGGAGCTGGAGTTGATCGACCCCTACGGTAAAGTCCTCGATGAAGCTGTAGTCGTCCCAGCCTTTTTGAGCGTAGTAGCTACCGCCAAAGTCACCTAAAACGAATAAATCAGCCGCACCACCACCATAGGAATAGTCTCTACCACCAAAACCAATAAAGCGCTCAGCGGCATCAAAACCGATCAGGTCATCATCGGCCAGCGACCCGACTAAATCCTCGTACTGTGGAATCCCCGGCTGCGCATCTGGGATAACAACATCAGCCTCTTCAGACACAGCATCAGATTCTACAGGGGCTTCCTCTACTACAACAGGTTCTGGCAAGCCAACGTAAGTCGCTGAGTCGCTATTAAAGTCAAAGCTAAAGATGTCTTTGAGGAACGCGATCGCATCGCCTTGGTCGTACAACCAAATCCCTTCACTCTCGGAGGTTGCGGAATACCGGCTAGCACTACCCTGAAGCTGAAGCTGATCTTCACCTAGAGTAAAGTCTTCGATATAAATCGTGTCATCCCAGCCGGCTTGGGCAAAGTGACTGCTGCCATAATCACCCAGAATGAACACATCCGCACCACCGCCACCGTAGGCATAATCCTTACCACCAAAGCCCGCTATCAGTTCAGCAGCCTCTCCACCGATGAGGGCGTCAATATCAGGCGAGCCCATCAGTTCGGTATACTTGGGCGCGCCTATCTGTTCTAAGGATTCGACACTCTGTTGAGCTGCTGGATCAGCAACGTCACCGCTATCAAGGCTCAAGACGCTCTCTGATTCAATAGAATCTGGAATAATTGCATCTGACGTGACTGCCTGTTCAATGGGCTGCTCAACTGTCTGCTCAGTAGATGTCTGCTCAGTAGAAGGTGCTTCAACAATCGGAGCAGGCAAACCAACATAGGTGACTGACTCGCTAGTCAAGTCCAGGCTAGAAACTCCTTTGAGAAAAGCGATCGCATCGCCCTGATCGTATAGCCAAAGCCCTTCAGCGTCTGATGTTGTTGAATACCGACTAGCACTGCCCTGAAGCTGAAGCTGATCTTCACCTAGGGTAAAGTCCTCAATATAGATGGTGTCATTCCAGCCCTGCTGGGTGTAGTAACTGCTGCCATAGTCACCCAGAATGAACAAATCCGCGCCACCGCCACCGTAAGCATAGTCGTTACCACCAAACCCTGCTAGCAACTCAGAGACATCACTACCGACCAGCGAATCGATACTAGGCGATCCGATGATGTCTTTGTACAAGGGAACGCCCACCTGCGAAAAGGCATCACCCTGCTGATCAGTAGGATCAGTCACATCGCTGGGCAATAAGCTATTAGTCGTCATTATTCATGTAATTCCTTTAACAGAAATTATGCAAAAAAGCGTGATTCACAAACATAATCAATCGATACACCTAAACTTGATGACACAAAATTGGGTCACAAAGTGCCCGTTAGTACACAAAAAGACAGGGGCCTTAACCTGCGACTAACGAGCATTGCTTGACTTCAAGAACCTGATTAGAAGCCGCTGCCCCACAGCGACTCCATCAAAATCTCTTTCAAAGTCACTTATGCCAGCAAAGCATCTGCAAACGCTTCGCCCAAGGCCAAATGGCCCGCAGAGTCAAAGTGAACACCATCAATCGGGTTCACGCTAAAGGAATCGGTATTGACCAGATAGTTATTGGCCTGTGCGTTAGCCACATTAGCTTGCGCAGTGCGAACCACATCAGCATCTGTGTAGAAGTTAGGGTTTAGCTCCTCATGAAGACGACCGATGACGAAGTCTAGGTTTGAGTTGTAGCGACTGCGGATACTGCTAATGAAATTCGTCAGGTTGGTTTGGTAGTTAGCCGCGCGAGTCGCGTCGAAGGCATCGTTTTCACCCTGCATCCAGAGCATGGCTTCGATTTCAAAGCCAATGCCTGCCGCCGTTAGATTATCGAGGGCGCCACCCACCCAATTGTTGAAGTTGTTGTACTGAGGACCGCCATTGGGGTTCCAATCTACCGCTAGACTAGTTGCGCCGATGGCATACTTCACAATGTAAATCTCTTCGCTATCGAGGCTACCGTTAGCACGGGCAGCTTCCATCGCATGGCCAAAGCCTAGCTCAGCACCAAAGCCTGTGCCCACGCCAAAGTTGTTATCGAATCCAGGACGGAGGGCCTCAAAGGAATTGAAACCAGGCTGCCAAATTTGAACAGCAGGCAGGGGATTCGCAAAAGGTGTCCCAGCTAAGTCACCCGCATCGCTAGTCTCTCCCGCCGCATTGGACTGGCCGCCCAAGAGGTACACCGACACCATGTTAGTCACTTCAATTTCGAGGAACTGACTATCGGCTTGACCCTGCGAATCCAAGGCCAAGACATTGATGCGATAAATGTTGTTGCCATCGTCATCACCCGGATTTTCAAAGTCAGGGGCTGCCTTAAAGGAAATCACGCCCGTGTTGGCATTGATGTCAAAGAGGCCAGCATCTTCACCATCGTTGATGACGTAGGTAATGCCATTGCCTTCGGTATCTCCGTCAGCATCAGTTGCTTCCATATTCACAGCAAACGTTGTGTTTTCCTGCACTTGTACAAAGGCAGACTCACCGCCACCACTGCTAGTAATCACAGGTGCGTTATTCGCTTCGGTGACGTCTTTCACAACAACCGAGATAAACTGACTATCGGCTGCGCCCGTCGGATCTTGCACGAGGATATTGGCAAAGTAAACGTTGTTGCCATCGGCATCGCCTGGATTCTCGAAGTCGGGAGCTGTCTTAAACGACAGAACACCCGTGTCGGGGTCAATGTTAAACAAGTTGGCATCGTCACCAGCGTTAATAGAATAGGTGAAGCCATTGCCTTCACTTGCTCCATTAGAGGCAGAAGCATTTACATCGGTAACGGCAGTGGTGCCTTCATTAATCTCAATGGCAGCGGTATCGCCACCACCATTGCTAGTGATAACGGGGGCTTGAGGAACAGTATCTTGGACCTCAATCGCAAATGCTTTAGTCGTTTCTTGACCCGTGTAGTCAATCGCCAGAATTCTAACGTCGTAGATGTTGTCGCCATCAGCATCTATGGGGTTGCTAGCATCAGGTGTACTTTGAAACGTCAGCTCACCTGAGTCGTTATCCAAATTAAAGAGATAAGCATCTTGACCACCGAAGAAATAGTATTCAACGCCATTGCCTTCTGTGAAGCCACCACCAACACCTGTGACTGCTAGATCGGCCACGCTCTGAGTCCCTGAATTGACCGTAAGCGCTGCTGAAGTAGAAATTTCTAGACTTTCTACGGGATCTTCATTGACATCATCTTGGACCTGAATCGAGAAGGATTGCGTGACTTCTTGTCCCGTGTAGTCAATCGCCAGAATGTTAACTTCGTATGTGTTGTCGCGGTTGAAATCAACGGGCGTTTCAAAGTCTAGTCCGCCGTTGGCATTACTGGCGTTTGCAAAGTTGAGGGCATTACTCGCCTCAGCTTCATTAACCGATAGCTCACCAGTGTCGGAATCTATTGTAAAGAGCCAAGCGTCTGGGCCACCAAACATATAGTATTCAACACCATTGCCTTCGGTGAAGCCACCACCAGCACCTGTGACGCTAAAGTCTGTTACGGCGATGGTGCCTTCAGTCAAATTGAGGGTGCTGCTGCCTGCGATCGCCAAAGCCAGCGTGCCCTGATAGGTCGCCTGCCCTTTTTCACTAATCACGAGGCCCGTTTCAATCGCGCCGGTCGAGACTTCTAAATCCCAATCACCATTGAATAAGGCACTGCCCGTGACATCATTAGAGGCTTGAATATCCGCCCCTGTCAGCTGTGCCAACTGATCAATAAAGGCGTTGCCTGTGACACCTTCAGCAACATTACAACCATAGAGCAACACATCTTGCGTTTGGGAATCACCCCAAATTGCAAGGTCTTCGGCATAGCCGTTGAGGCTATCTGCCGTCAGCGTAGTCGTCCCCAATTGCAAAGCGCCTGCTTGGCCATGGGCAAAAATATGAACGCCACCGACAGTCCTGCCTGCTGCCTGATACTGAGCCAGGACATCGGAAATAAATCCAACCCCTTCTTGGCCATCAATGACGTGGACCATTGCCCCCTCCAGAGAGGCAATCAGATCATCGACATTATCTAACCCGCTATCAACGAATGCAATTTGTTCAGGTCCCTGGGAGCCAATGGCATTCGGCAAATCGTTCGTCGGGTTAAATATCGAGCCACCGGTTTCAGCGCCAATAGGGCGGGAGGCGGCTGTCTCTGTGATCGTGATGGACATGATTTAAGCGTTCCTGTTTAATTCCTGTTTAGATATGTGTACTCAAAGTTTCAAATACGAAGTTCAGCACCTTTCTAAGTGCCGTCTCCCAGCGCAGTCCCATAAAAGAGAATGACGGCTCGCTCAGTTTTAAGATTCCGCCATTTCTGTAATCCAGCAGCAAGTTCATGAAGCATCAAATCTCCATGAAGTATCACGGCTTAGTACGGATTCAGATAACTCTCATATGTTCGAAGCAATTGGATCTGTTTATTTAACGGCTTCACCCATTGGAATAGCCCCAAATGATCCATCTGTCCGAGACACAGCGATTTAGAAAACTATCGACAAGATTCTTAAGTGAGAAAATAGTGCTGCCTATGAAACGTTTTTGCACCCAAGAGTGTTGTGGAGGTATCCCATCATCCGTTTTTCAAAACGGCCTTATCGAAGAGACACCTTAAATGTACCGACAACCCATCCTTTAAACAAGGCAATAATCAGGTTGACGGGGAGTTTTTTGCCGAGTTCCCTATAGAGAGTACGCAAGCGTCTGTCATCAGAAATCGCGAGTACTTAGACGAGCAGCTTTACACGTGATGACGGTTGTTTGAATTCATACCCTAAGACACCATCTAGCCTGTTAGCCCCATCACCTAGAACCCAGGCCAAACAATACTTGTCCTCAAAAAATCAACTGGGCCAATGTACTCAGAGGTAACATCTCCGTGTGCTGTTACATACACGTAACAATCAGCTACTTTGCCCCCCGAAAATCGCTCTCAAAGTGAACTTAAATTGTTGATGAAGGAAAAGCCACGATGCGCTCAGCATTAACGCTTAGAATATGGGAAATGTCCCTACTCCACTCGTCTATGACTGCTCCCAAAACGACGGACGTTACCGGCCAGAAGCCCAGCCAAAAGACAAACCCAACCCCTGTGGCAACTAAAGAAACTGCCCAAGCAAAGAGCACAGCCTACACCAGCAATGGAAAAAGCAATGGAAAGGCGACCGGTAAAGCCCCAAAAACCAAGCAACCCGTCGTAGATGAGCCCCAAAACGATAGCATTCAGGACTATGGCATTCCTGAACGGTTGGCAAAGCATACGGTGCGCCATGCAGACTATCGGCAGGTCGATAGGGATGTGCTGACGCCGATGATGCGTCACTACGTGGAAATGAAGGACTTGCATCCCCATGCCCTGATGATGTATCGGGTAGGGGACTTTTTTGAAACCTTTTTCCAAGACGCGATTACCATTGCTCGTGAACTAGAGCTTGTACTCACCAGTAAGGATGCGGGCAAGGCCCTCGGCCGGGTACCGCTATCTGGCATTCCCCACCATGCCCTAGAGCGTTATTGCACACAGCTGGTGGAGAAGGGCTACGCAGTGGCCATCTGCGATCAGGTGGAAGATCCAGCACAGGCAGTGGGGCTGGTGAAGCGAGAGGTGACCCGCATCATTACGCCGGGCACGGTGCTAGAAGAAGGCATGCTCACCGCCCGGCGCAATAACTTTTTGGCAGCGGTTGTGATCGCCGGGGAGCATTGGGGGCTAGCCCATGCGGATGTCTCGACCGGAGAATTTCTGACCGCCCAGTCGAGCGATTTGGAATCGTTGGCCCAGGAACTGATGCGGCTTCAGCCTGCGGAGGTACTGATTCCAAGCAATGCGCCTGACCTGGGAGCATTGTTGCGACCAGGCGAAAAGTCCGATCAGCTGCCGGAGTGTTTGCCAACACAATTTTGCTACACGTTGCGTTCACAGACGCCTTTCACTAAAACAGAGGCGCAGCAGCGACTGTTGGAGAGTTTTCGGGTGCGATCACTCGAAGGCTTCGGCTGCGATCATCTGCCCCTCGCCACCCGTGCCGCCGGTGGACTGCTGGAGTATTTAGAAGATACGCAAAAAGAAACCATTGCCCCCCTGCAAAACCTTTCCACCTATTCTCTGAGCGAGTTTTTGGTGATCGATCATCAAACGCGCCGCAATCTAGAAATTACCCAGACCTGCCGCGATGGTATTTTCCACGGATCCTTATTATGGGCACTTGATAAAAGCGTCACGGCAATGGGTGGGAGAGCCCTTCGTCGTTGGCTATTACAACCATTGCTGAGCATTGATGGCATTAAAGCTCGCCAAGATACGGTTGAAGAGCTGGTAACCAATGGCAGCCTGCGCCAGCAACTGCAACAACTGCTCAAGCAAATCTATGACTTAGAGCGCTTGGCCGGACGGGCGGGATCAGGCACGGCAAACGGTCGGGATTTAGTCGCGATGGCGGACTCTTTTGCTAAATTGCCAGACTTAGCGGCTCTGATGGGGCATGCGACTTCTCCGTATTTAGTGAAATTGCAATATGTGCCGCCGGAGCTAGATAAGTTGGGGGATGTATTGCGATCGCACCTCGTCGACAATCCACCGCTTTACCTCACCGAGGGCAACCTAATCCGCGACGGTGTAAATCCTCAACTCGACAAACTGCGCCAGCAAGTCACTG
The DNA here is from genome assembly GCA_039186165.1 of Cyanobacteria bacterium P01_F01_bin.53. Taxonomy (GTDB): domain Bacteria; phylum Cyanobacteriota; class Cyanobacteriia; order Phormidesmidales; family Phormidesmidaceae; genus Phormidesmis. Next base: position 10,601 of record JBCDAG010000009.1, on the reverse strand, counting down.
CCGACCAGCAGTGGATTGCTAATTTAGAATCTACCGAACGCACCCGTAGCGGCATCTCGAATCTCAAAGTGGGCTACACCAAGGCCTTTGGCTACTACATCAGCATTACGCGCTCTAAATCTGACCAAGCCCCTGAAAACTATATTCGCAAGCAAACACTTACGAACGAGGAGCGCTACATCACCCCTGAGCTCAAAGAGTGTGAGGCTCGCATTCTCACCACCAATGCAGAAATTCATGAGCTGGAATACAACCTCTTTATTAGTCTGCGAGAGCAGGTGGGTGAGCATGTCAGCTTAATTCGCCAGATAGCCGCCGCAGTCGCCGCCGCCGATGTACTGGCTGCCTTAGCAGAGGTAGCCATTTATCAGGGATACGCCCGGCCTGAGATTGTTGCCGGACAGCCCATTTTTGTAGAAGACGGTCGCCATCCAGTGGTGGAGCAATCTTTACCGGCTGGCTTTTTCGTCCCGAATGACACGGGCTTGGGCAGCGTCACAAACGATCCAGAGGGTGAAACTGAGCGAGTCACGCCTGATTTGGTGATTCTCACAGGACCGAATGCCAGTGGAAAAAGCTGCTATTTAAGGCAGGTTGGACTGATTCAACTGATGGCGCAGGTGGGCAGCTTTGTGCCCGCAAAGTCTGCGACATTGGGTGTATGCGATCGCATTTTTACCCGCGTTGGCGCAGTGGATGATTTGGCCACGGGCCAGTCCACCTTCATGGTGGAAATGAACGAAACCGCCAATATTTTGAACCATGCCACACCGCAGTCACTGGTCTTGCTCGATGAAATTGGCCGAGGCACGGCGACCTTTGATGGACTCTCCATTGCCTGGGCAGTGGCCGAACACTTGGCCAGTGAAGTTGGCGCACGCACCATTTTTGCCACCCACTATCACGAACTCAATGAGCTAGCTTCTCTCCTCTCGAATGTGGAGAACTATCAAGTCACGGTCAAAGAGATGCCGGATCAAATTATCTTTCTCCATCAGGTGAGACCTGGCGGTGCAGATAAGTCCTACGGCATTGAGGCTGGGCGGCTAGCAGGATTACCCCCTTCAGTGATTAGCCGCGCCAAGCAGGTGATGGGTCAGATCGAACAAAATAGTACGATTGCGGTGGGCTTACGCAGCCCCAACAGCACGGGTACTCAAACCAAAAAGAAGAAAAACAAACAGAAACAACAACAGAAACAAACACCTGCCAAGGCATCACCAGTGGCCCGAGAAGTTATTAAAAGTCGCGAGGAAAATCCAACAACAGAGCCACCGGTCAAAACAGAACCACCGGTCAAAATAATCCAAACACAACAACCTGAAAAAGTCACTAAAACGAAACAACCCAAACCAGCTCCAAAACCAGAAAATAGCCCTGAAGAACAACTAGATATGTTTGGGTTCTAACGCAACGCATCAGTCGTGCTGACTTGTCAGGTTGATGGTTTAGGGGCAAGTTGATGCTTTAGATTGGCGCTAGGGTAACACTACTTGCCCAACAATTTAGACTTCACGATCGCTTGCACCTTACCGCCATCGGCCTGGCCTTTGAGTTTTTTCATCACAGGCCCCATCACCTTGCCCATATCGCGAGGGCCGCTGGCACCTACCTGCGCAATCACTTCATCAACAGCCGCTTCCACGTCTGCATCAGAAAGCTGAGCGGGTAAATACTCTTCTAAGATTTTGAGTTCTTGGGCCTCTTTATCAGCTAGGTCATCACGGCCAGCATCGGTAAATTGCTTGATAGAATCGCGACGCTGCTTGGCCAGCTGCATCACGACAGCCAGTTCTTCTTCTTCACTGAGGGCGTCACGACCATCGGCACGAATCGTGCTCTCTTTTTCTAGGATGACTTTTTTAATGCCGCGCACAGTTTCTAGGCGCAACTTATCTTTGGCTTTCATCGCCGCCTTGATTTCATCGGAAATGCGATCTTTTAAGCTCATGGGGCTCTCTCCTACACAGTAACCATTCATGGATGAGTGATCGGACTCAATAGTCGTTGACCGATCAAGCAAGAAGGGCACAGCAGTGCTGTGCCCTTCCAAAATAAAACGCAGTCAAAACAAGATACTTCAAACGCTTGACTCTAAACGCTCAGGGGAGTGATCGCGTTAGTACTCAGGAACAGAAGGATCAACATCACGACTCCAAGCCAGAATGCCACCTTTCACATTGCTGCCTTCAATGCCAGCTTCCTTCAAAATGGCCAGCGCCTTAGCCGAGCGGCCACCCATTTTGCAATGGGCCACGAGCTTGTGACCATTGAGCATGCCCTTGAGTTTAAGCACACCGTCTCCGTTCTCAATTTCCCCAAGAGGGATCAAAGTAGAGCCAGGGATCTGAGCAATCTCATACTCATTGGGATTGCGGACATCCAGCAGGAAGACATCATCCTTGCCGCTATCCATCAAGGCCTTCAGCTCAGTGGCAGATATCTCATTGAGAGCCGCTGCCTGTTTAGCCTCTTCTTCAGCCGCCTGCGGAATCCCGCAGAACTGCTCATAGTCTATTAGCTTATCGATCACGGCGCGGTGCTCTTCGGGTGGCTTGCGCAGCTTTAACTCCCTAAAGCTCATATCTAAAGAGTTGTACACCAGCAAACGACCACTAAGGGTATTGCCTTGACCCAAAATGATTTTGATGGTTTCGGTCGCCTGAATCACACCAATCATGCCGGGGAGAATGCCCAACACGCCGCCTTCTGCACAGGAAGGAACCAGACCCGGTGGTGGTGGCTCGGGGTAGAGATCGCGGTAGTTTGGTCCACCTTCGTAATTAAATACGGTGGCCTGACCTTCAAAGCGATAGATAGAACCATAGACATTGGGCTTATCTAACAGGACGCAGGCGTCGTTGACCAGATAGCGCGTGGGGAAGTTGTCGGTCCCATCTACCACAATGTCATAGGGCTCAAAAATTTCCAGCGCATTGTCAGAAGAGAGCCGCACTTCATGGAGATCAACCTGGCAGTAGGGGTTGATTTCGAGGATGCGGTTTTTGGCAGACTCGATTTTAGGCTTGCCTACCCAGGAGGTGCCATGAATGACTTGGCGCTGAAGGTTAGAATGATCGACAACGTCAAAATCGACGATGCCAATACGACCAACGCCAGCAGCAGCTAAGTAAAGTAATAGAGGAGCACCGAGGCCACCTGTACCGACACAGCAAACGCTGGCGGCTTTGAGTTTTTTCTGACCGTCGAGGCCAACCTCAGGGAGGATTAAATGGCGAGAGTAGCGTTCATACTCCGCCTTATTCAGTTGGATTTCATCCAAGTTGGGGTTCAGCATGGTGTTGAAAAGGATTGAATGACCGGAAAACACTCCGGCTCTGACAAGAACATTAGAAAATCCCAGTGGTGGAAAACCAGAAATAGGGAGGTGTGTGCCAGTAAGTGGGTCACAAACCTAGTGCAGCTGACGGCAGCAGCGGGCTCCAAACTGAGGTTAGCTGGAGGGTGGGGAGCTCAAGTTGAGACAAATTTTGTTATTAAGCCGAGACCGGCATTCGGTCTCTAGCCGACGATGGCGATACTTTGATCGCCTCGGGTTGAAATTGATGTTCTGAGTCTAACGCCCAGTTCTGAACATCGACAGCTTTAATAGCGTTTTCTTTACCATGACCTTCTAGGCCCTGCCTGCTAGGGCCATGAACCGCAACAATCACATAAGCATATTCGGGCCAAGCTAAAGCGCGATCGCACTCACTCGGCTCAGCCACATGGTCAGGGTGCGAGTGATAAACCCCAATAATAGACAGGCCTTTCTCCCTCGCTTGCTTTTGCACCCGCAGCATATCTTTAGGATCTATATGGTAACGGCGGTGCTTTGAATTCGGTTTTTCGCCAGGTTTTTCACCAGGCTTCTCGCCATAAGAGGATTGGCCAGCATTAACCATATTTTCAGTCAACGCATCAGGCGTCCATTCATTATTTAAAGCAGCCAGATCAAACACAGACTTAGAAGTTATGGCCCCTTGGGTCTCGATTTTTCCCAGCATCAAACCACAGCATTCCTCAGGGTACACCTGTTCGGCATGGGCTGTTATCGCTGAAAGATGATTTTGGGAGAGGATTAAAACCACACTGAATCGTCTAGGCTAATAACTTATTGCAACTGGTGATTACCTAAGGCCTCAATTTCAAAAGGCCAAGAATTTCAAAAGGCCAAGATTTTATCTTAAGCCAAGGGGCTACGTGATAACCATTAAACTTTGGGCGAAATCTTTCAGCTACATCCGAGCAGTTACATCTTTCATTGAGAACATGCCAGGAGCTGATCGACGACCTTATCCATCGCCACAGAACGAGATGCTTTAAACAGAATGCGATCGCCGGAAGCCATCAAACCTCGTACATGAGTCGCCAGCTCATCATGGCTGGCAAATTGCTGAGCGGTTACACCCTCAGCCCCCGCCTGCATCGCATCCGCTTCAGCCGGATCTGCCAAAATCAGCAGCTGATCGATCCCCAACTTCGATACCGTTTGACCGATATTTCTGTGCAGCTCCACCGACTGCGCACCGAGTTCTTTCATGGTACCAAGCACAGCAATCCGGCGAGTACCCGGCTGATCCGCCAGCAATTGGAGTGCTGCCACCATCGCTTCAGCGCCCGCATTGTAGGTTTCATCTAATAAAACAATATCATCAGGTAGCTGGTGCCGTTGAGATCGACCAGCAGGCATGGACACGGTAAGTCCTTGGGAGAGCTTTTTCCAATCGAGCTTAAGAGCTTTAAGGGTTGCGATCGCACCTAACAAATTCAGTGCATTATGCCGACCCGGCAACGGTAGAGGGATCGCAACACCCTCGACCAGCAACTCACTGCCGACATCACTACCGGACAACTCGCCGTGCACATCGCCCCCGGTCAAACCATAGGTAATTTGTTGTCCGGACCAAAATTTAGCCGCCGTGGACATCAGCAACGCATCATCGTAGTTGAGGACCGCTGTGCCAGCGGCGGGTAACTCCCGAAGCAGTTCGCATTTTGCCTGGGCGATCGCCTCCCGTGATCCCAACCGGCCAATATGGGCCGTACCTACATTCGTAATCAGCGCCACATCGGGCTGGGCAATTTGGGTAAGTAGGGCAATTTCTTCCAGGCCTCGCATACCCATTTCAACCACGGCATAGTCGTGCTCAGACGTTATTTCCAGCAGCGTCTTCGGCACTCCAATTTCATTGTTGTAATTTGCCTGTGTCTTCAGCACGGAGCCAAATTTTCCTAAGGCCGCTGACACTAGCTCCTTTGTAGTCGTTTTCCCTACGGAGCCCGTAATCGCCACGACTGGCAAGGCCCGCTGCTGACGCCACCATTGCCCTAAGGCTTGGTAGGCCGCCAGGGTATCGTCTACTTCTAGGCGGGGAAACGTGACAGCAGCTGGCAAAGCACCTCGACGAACCACGGCTGCGATCGCGCCTTTATCAATAGCTTGCTGAGCAAAATCATGCCCATTAAAGGTTTCGCCTTCTAAGGCCAGAAATAGCTCACCAGGCTGCACAGTGCGGGTATCTGTGGTGATGCCACCGATCCGTTGAGTTGCGATCTCCTCACAGTCCTGAAGTTGAGCACTCAGCACCTTAGCAAGGACATCAATAGGAGCACTGAAACGGCCTGTCATGTTTTTCCCCAATAAATACGCTGATAATACCAAGCCCTTCAGCGTATTCCACTACCATTATCCGGCCATCGCCCTAGTCCTTATCAAGGATGTACATAAGACCAAACGTGAAAAGTTGATAGGTTTTTCCAAGGGCAGGGAAATATGTAGGTGTCTCAATATCATCCATTCTTGATGTGTTATTAGCACAGAGACACAAATCGCTAAAACCGCCTCAAAAGGGCTTGAGACGCCCATAAACAAGATAAGGATGAGGGTCACGGCGACCGTCCTCGGCTTGATGTACAATCTGCTCGCTTTCCAGTTGCTGCCGGTCAGCAACGGCAACGACAGTCATTGAAACGAGGTGCATTGGCCATCATCTTCACCCCATAAAAAGCTTCACCCCACACGCTGCAATCATGATCTCCAACAGCCGTCCCGTCACGAAAAATATTGCTTTCGGCTCAGAGCTTCCTGTTTCTACAAAAGTGGCAGACTCTTACAGCGATAGCCTGATGGACGATCTTTTCATGGATGTCGATCAGATCCTAGATGGCGACTTAAGCAGCTACATGACTGTCGTGGGGCATAACCCAAAACCTAACAATCCAACCACACGAACCGTTAAGCTTCCCCAAAACTTTTCCCCCCAAAGCACCGCTGACATCTACCGGGTCACCATGGCAGCGGCGAACAGCCAGGTGACGACTCACAACTCGTCCAGGCGCCATCCAGTAGGTCCAGGCCAAATCCAAGGCAGTCAGGCTGGTCAGTCCAAACGCTCCATCTCCAGCCCACCCTTTAACCCACCTGTCTATCAGTCCTCTGCTGCAAACGCATCAGCTCGTCGCTCAGCAAGATATAGCGGTGGTGGACGACCGGTCACATCAGTGCGGGCAACGGCTGCACAATCGGGTAATTTTCAAAGCACCGTGGTCCATACACCCACAGGTGATCATCAAGGTGCACCTAGCACTGGCCTATCTAGCACTGGCCTATACGGTGCAACCATTGACCTGCATCGCGTAGAAACATCAGACAATCCTGTCCAGTCTGTTTCTAATTATCTGTATCCCAACGACCCGCTGCCTGAATTGACCATGGCGGGCGTTTCACCGCGATCGCCCCAAACCATTTTTGAACCCAAGGGCAGGAAAAAACAGCAAAGCGTTTCTCTACCATTCATGCTGATGGGAGCCGCTGGCGTATCAGCGGCGAGCACGGTAGGTCTCTGGGTCGTTAGCCAAAGTGCTCCCAACAACGGCTTCTTAGCCTCGCTTAGCCAAGAAGCTTCCGCTGCTGAACTACCCACTAATTCAGACGAAGATTTTCTAGAGTATCTTCAGCAATCGCTGGACGTGATTGCAACGCAGCAAGATGAAGCCAACCAAACGGTAGCCGTTATTCCAGCGGCACCAACGGCACCAGCACTGCCCACAACCGTCCCCAATACCAACGCACCGGCCCAACTGGGCGCACTCCCTAACCTACCGGGGGCTCCTGCAAGCACCAACGCTGCCACCAATGTGATTGAGCGGGTGTTTGTACCGGTCTATCAAAATGCACCAACCGCGCCAGCCGCAGCACCGACGGCAACAGCGAGCAACACTCCTCCCGTTCCCAATGTTGCCCTACCGGCTAATGCCGCAAGGCCAACGGTACCGGTACCAGCTCCCGTTGCCGCCGCCGCCGCTATCCCACCTGGTGCGCCCGTCACAGCGACCTCCTCTGTCCCAATCGTGCCAAATGCTTCAGGGCCAAATGCCTCAGAGTCGCCCGCCACGCTTCCAGCACCCACTGTCGCCGTTGCACCAACCAATGCCGCCGCAGCTATTACAAATATTTCACCCAACACCGAACACGTGTTGGTCGGCATCCTGAATTTAGGCAGTCGCTCAGCAGCACTGTTTGATCTCGACGGTAGCTCTCAACGGGCCTACGTGGGCGATCGCATCGGCGTCTCCAACTGGACTTTAGTCAGTGTTAATGGTCAAGATGTCGTGGTTCGCCGTGATGGTGAGGTTCGCTCGATCTATATTGGACAAAGATTCTAATCACGTTTGTCTAATACCTTTTGATTGCTGCCATGGGCGTATTTGAAGATCTCAGTCGATTTCTAGAAAGCAGACTGGATGAGTTTTTGCGAGCCAATCCTCACCTAGAACTGCGCGCATTAGAAGACCAGCTCAGGGGCCAAGATGAAGATTCTATACGGCTACTGGGAGATCTCAATCGTCGCTCTAAACAACTAGAAGACAACATCTTGAGCACAGCTAAAGACATTCAACAGTGGCATCAGCGGATTGAAAAAGCCAAACAAGCAAACCGCCAAGACTTAGTCGGCCCGGCCCAAGAGCGCGAAGCGGCTTTACTCAGGCAAGGCAACCATTTGTGGGGCCAGCTCAAAGGTGTTAAAGAGCGTATTGAGCAAACCAAAGAACTCAATCAACAAATCAAAGTTAAGCGTCAAGAAGTCAAAACGAAGATTGCTCAGGCAGCCGCAATTCCAAAAACATCCACAGACTGGGGAACCACTGGGTGGAATCAGAGCCCTTATAGCACCAGCAAATCCTATGATCCACTCGATGAGAGCTTCCGACAATGGGAAGCCGAAGAAGAACTGAACGAACTCAAACGCAAAATGGGCTCGTAGCTGCCGATAGCCGAAACAACAAAAAAGCCATCCCCCTAGAATTTCTCTAGCAATCGGGATGGCCTTTTATTTAGCGTTCGTAGGCGTTGAAATTAATGATGTAGATGCGTGATGGTAGGAAGCGGAGATTACTGCCAGTCGCCAGAGACGACAGCAACGGCATCGCCATTGGCAGTCACAACGTCTAAAGGCAAAGTGGCTAGCTCATCAACACGGTCGAACTGAATAACTTGCATGCCAGTAGGCGCAGGTTCCACCGTCATCACGTAGCGATCACCTTCCCACTTCAAATTAGTGATTTGCTTGTTGAGCAACCAAGTCTCAGCGCGATCGCCTTCATTAATCGCGACCGTACTTTCAGCGCCATAACAGCTCTGCAACTCATCGGAAACCGTCCAAAGACCAGTCAGATTTTCAGGCTCCATGCGAGCACTCAAACCATAGGTCGTAAAGCTAATCGCTTCATGGTTCCAAAACTGGTTAGAAGCCGCTTTCAAAGAACCGTCAGTTAGCGCATCACTATAGCGGGGATCATCGCCCAACTGCTTAGACTGCTCAGCATCGCTAGGGCGCTGCCAGCTATCAACCGCCGCACAGACCTCAAACGACACCGCATTAGGATCTTCTACAGTCTCTTGAGCAACCGCTTCCTGGGACAGAGGACCATGATTGCCCAGTAAATTTTTCGCAGCCGGACTAGGACACCCAGAAACAAGGTAAGCCCCTAGCATTACGACGCTTAGCTGCTTCAGTCTAGTTAGTTTGCTCATCTTCTGTTACCCACGCTCGTTTTAATTAAATGTATTGATTAACCAGTCCTGACCCGGTTACTGCTCTTACCTGTTAGTGCTTATCTGCTAACGCTTACCTAAGTCGACAGTCCTGTTAGATAGCGCCTGTTAGATAGCTACAGAGAATGGCAGCTGTATTTCTGAATAAATTGCTTTAGTCGTCGTAGCGGAGAAGTCTTTCAACTATCACTGAATAAACCTCACTACAATTGACTAGCAAAACATCTATGAAACCTTAATCTTTCTATTAGTTTCACCCAGGCAATGATTGGTGACTCACTCAATCAATAATTACCCCAGGTTATTTGCCAGAAAGACTAACTTTTAAGTTGGATTCAGCCGTCAGCTTTGAACTTTTTTGTATGTGCTTTGCCAAGAGGTTCTTCACAGTTACTTCACAAAAAACGATGTGACAGTAGCAGAGAGATCGCCTGCTTAACAATTGTTCATTGTTTGATCATAAGAACGCTTTCGAATCGCACTCCCCTCACAAACTTTCCTTAGGCTTTGGCTCAAGCACCTACCTAGAGAGGCATCGGCGCTTAAGAGAATCTTTCAGGAACTCGTTGTACTTATTATCTACAAGTTAAATCCGTTTTATCTATCCAGATAGGACAGTTTACAGAAAACGTAATAACTGTCTTTGATAAATAAAGAAAATACGTAGGTTTTTATCTCGTTAAGAAACATGACTTAACCGGTAAAAACCGATGAACACCATACATAGTCAATCTGCTCACCGTTCCACTCAGAAGCAGCTAAGACAATATTTTTTCAAAAAGCAATTCTAGGTCCAGATGTTTTGGGTATTTAGCAATGCCTTTACTCAAAGTTTGTGCTCACAGTCCCCAAGCATTGATACAAACTTCAAACGGACCTCTGCCTGAGCGCATAAAGCTGCCTTACCAGAACTGCCTTACCAAAGCTGCCTTGCCGGTTTCTGTTAACCGAACTTCTGTAATCGTCCGCTTAATCACTTTCAAAAGTTTTCGTTCCACCAAGCCACTAATCAGGTGCGATCGCATATTGACAGGAACACAGTTGCCTAACTTGTCAGGTGTCATCGGACCCCTACAAGCTCTCAACAGCTTCAGCTCGTCCGGCGTAACTGGCAAACTCGTCGTTTGCAAACTCAACAGCATCCGCCCTGGGGCCGAAAGGGTAAAGCGACATATTTCACTGTCGTACTCTACAAAGCCTCGATCAGCTAATGATTGACAAATGCGACCACACTTAACCGCTGAGGTTCGACTATTCGGCTTCAACGCTGTAATCGATGCACGATGATCCTCAGCATCCAGCAGCTTACGCAAAAACTTCAGCTCGATACTAGCCAAATCAATATTGGCCAAAATATTGACCAAACCGTTTTCTAAGCCCTCAGTTGACAGATGATCCATATATCTCACATCTTGCACCAGTCTTACATGAGTCGATAGTACAGATGAACCGTGCGACAGGGGCCCATTTCTGAGAAAACGGACGTGGTTCCCTACCGGTTCAAATGATGGAAAACCACGCCCAAGAGCTAGTGTATCGTCTT
>JBCDAG010000008.1:0-42568 GCA_039186165.1 Cyanobacteria bacterium P01_F01_bin.53 | reverse complement strand
TTTGGCCGTCAACAACAATAATTCTGGTCAGCAGCAGGTCCCATTCTGGTTAGAACGCTAGAAAATACCACCTAAATAACAGGTTAAAAAAAGAAACAAAACCCCAGTGTTTATTCTGGATTTAAAGAACTTTCCTGAAATTATGTAATGCCCTCTGGTGTTCGATCACAGGACATTTTGTGTAGCCTCCTTATACAAGCGAAATCTGGAGAAGCAAGAACTCACACCCGCGCAATAAAAGCCTCATTGATGAGCTGTTGAACAATGAGACAGTTTCATCAAGTTCTTACACATCAAAAAGCATTTGAATATCAAAATAATGGTATCGACCGTCACAGTTCTTTGAAAATCTCACTACCTATGAAAATTGTCACGAGTTTAGCCCTTGCGGTTCTCTCCCTCGCCCTCACCAGCGCCCCGGTCTCCGCAGTTACGTTCACCTTTGATACGAACCGTGCTGGTGGCAGCAGCCATGCGGGCACCCAAACTGCCTTTACCACCAGCTTCGACGACACCACTGACCTGTTAACGTGGTCAACAACCTACAAGCGCAATCCCGATACCAATGCCCTTGCTGACGGCGGATGGCTCGTCCTGAGTGAAGGCGATAACCCCAGAGCCGACGCCCTACAATACGCAATCTTTTATTTAGATGGCAACAACAACAAAGTGTTGGCGTACAACTATGATCCAGTAGATCGTAAGCACAGCTGGCGAAATTCTGAATTATTGGGCGAAACGACGCTCAACATCACCAATTCTGGAAGCGGAAGTACCGGTGCCGACCCGTTGGTTCGCACCATGGACTTTTCTTTTGATATGACCGATATCAACAATCGAACAGATCTCGGGACAGACTGGAAAGGGGCTCGCTTTGGTGAAAAAGTGGGTATTTGGTTCCATGCGGTTGATGGCCTGAGCACCGACTATGACGCCTCTGGACGGTTGACCGCGTTTGACCACGGTGTGGAAAGTCGCTTTGACACGAAAGCCTTGGATACCGTTCCCTCAGATGTAGACCCTATCAGCGCCGACTCAAGTAAGTCTGTACCTGAGCCCACAACCGTTATGGCTATGGGCGTTTTTGCGGCGGCAGCAGCCTTTACCAAGCGTCGTCAAGCATCAGCAACAGCATAACCAGCCCGCCACAAAGTATCCATTTCCAATACACAATCCAATACACAGTCAGTTTCTGTCGAATAGGTGGCTAATTCGTTATCCTGTGAGCGGGTCCAAGGGCCTTTTGTGCCGCTTTGACTTTTGCCCGCAATCCTTTCCCGGCCCCTATGGACTTTGCTGAAAGCTTGAAAATGGCTGTCAAAACCCTGAGCGCTAACAAGCTGCGCAGCTCTTTGACGATGCTTGGCATTATTATCGGTAACGCTTCTGTGATCACCATGATTGGCCTTGGTGAAGGCGCACAAAAATATGTGAACGGTCAGCTCCAGAGCTTGGGTCCGAATGTTCTTTTTATTGTGCCGGGTAACCGTGAAGCCCGCGAACTCGGAGACTTAGACACCCCCCGAAACCTTGTCCTCGCCGATGCAACCGCTATTGCTGCCCAAGTCCCTTCGGTGACCGCTGTTGCTGCTGAAAAAAACACATCCGGGCTGGTCAATTACCGAAACCGCAACACGAACACCAGCATTATTGGTACCACCGAAGATTTTCTCACCGTGCGTAGTTTTGACATTGCCCAGGGGCGATTTCTCACGGATCTGGATCAGCGATCCAACAGTCTTGTCGCTGTTATTGGTAGCTCCCTATCCGAAAAGCTATTCGATGCTGAAAGCCCCGTCGGCAAGCAAATCCGTATCAAGGGCACCACATTTGACATTATCGGCCTGCTTGAAAAAAAGGGCTCTAATCTTGGCCTCGACTATGACGATGCGGTGATGATGCCCATCACCACGCTGGCGAGCCGCATTGTGGGCCGCACCTCTCCTTATGGCGTTGATGTCACGTTCATTTCTATTTCAGCCAATAGTCAAGAGGCGATGGACACCGCTGAGTTCCAAATTACTAATTTGCTCAAGCTGCGTCATGGCGTTACCGACAACGCTGACTTTTTTATTCAAAGCCAGGACACCCTGCTCGATATTGCCGATACTATTACCGGCGCACTTACGCTAATGCTAGCGGCGATCGCATCGATCTCTTTATTCGTTGGCGGCATCGGCATTATGAATATCATGCTGGTGTCCGTCCGTGAGCGCACCCAAGAAATTGGCCTACGCAAAGCCATCGGTGCCACTCAACGCGATATTTTAGGACAGTTCCTGATTGAGTCCATTATTCTCTCCGCTCTGGGCGGCTTTGTCGGCACGGCCCTTGGCGTCAGCGGCATTTTTATCATCGCTGCCTTTACCCCCTTCGAAGCCGGTGTTTCGCTGGGCGCTGTCCTGGTTGCCGTGGGCGTCTCGGGCAGCATTGGTCTCTTTTTCGGTGTGGTACCCGCCCGCCAAGCCGCTAAGCTAGATCCCATTGTTGCACTGCGCAGTGCCTAAATTCGCAGTGCTTAAATTCGCAGTGCTTAAAATAATGCCTAAAGCAGCTTTGAAAGCACTTCCCAAGACAACTCCTAAAAGACTTCCTATAAACAACAGTCTCTAAATCAATCGTCCTGAACGCAATTATCTCTAAAACAACAGCCTCTGCAATAGGGTCTCAATGCATGCCTCCTTTGATTCAATTCAATCAGGTCACGAAGCGTTACGGTGAAGGCAATACCGAAGTCCGTGCCCTGTGGAACGTGGATATGTCCATTAACCAAGGCGAATATTGTGCCATTATGGGGCCTTCCGGTTCCGGTAAGTCCACCGCCATGAACATGGTGGGCTGTCTGGATCAGCCCACCAGTGGTGACTATTTATTCGACGGTCAAAATGTGGCTGCTCTTTCTGAGGATGAGCTGGCCCACATTCGTAACCGTAAAATCGGCTTTGTTTTTCAACAGTTTCACCTGCTCTCTCACCTCACGGCCCAAGAGAATGTGGAGCAGCCCATGATGTATGCCGGGGTAGGGAGTGCCGAGCGCAAAAAACTTGCCGCCGAAGCCCTAGAGAAAGTGGGTTTGGGCAATCGACTCCACAACAAACCCAATCAGCTCTCGGGCGGCCAGCAACAGCGGGTGGCGATCGCCCGTGCCATTGTTAACAAACCCCTGCTCATCCTGGCCGACGAGCCGACCGGTGCCCTCGATACCCAAACGACCCAGGACGTTATTGACATTTTTTCGACCCTAAACGACAGCGGCATTACCGTGGTTATGGTCACCCACGAACCCGAAGTTGCCCGACTGACTAACCGCGTGATTTGGTTTCGGGATGGTGAGGTCATCAATCCCAATCTAGCGCCCGCTGATTTGGGAAACTACACGGCTGTTGTGAGTAGTGTGTAGGACCTTATGCGCTTGCAGGCATCACAGCACGCTTTACCCAAATGTGATCGCACGTCACAATCAAATCCATCGCCAGGTGCGGAAAGACGTTGTGGAGCTGATGATATAGCTGAGATCGTAGTCCATCGATTTCCCCGGCCTGGTAGCGTTCTTCTTGGCTCAGGCTTACGCATAAATACACCTGCACATACACCAGTCGGCCCATATTGGTTTGGCGAACGGTGTACTCTTCGTGGGGCACCCCGGCAAAGGCTGTTTCTACAATAGTGTTAACGTGATCGCGCTGTTCATCGTCCGGTGCGCGTCCCATGATTTGCAAGCCATTTTTCACCACCGTTTGTAGGGGCAGCGGTAGCACCAACAACACCATGATCAGTACTAACACCGGATCGGCATAGGGGATAAACCACTCCCAAGATGTATTTTGTAGCCCCAGCATCAGACCAAAGGCCAGCGCCACAGCACCACTAATGGCCCCATCCATCAGCCAGTTCTTAAAGTCCAGCTCCAATATTTGAGACTGACTTTGTTTAGCAAAGTGGTGTTGGATAAGTGCCATGCTCAAGCACCCAAAGGCTGCCAGCAGGGCGTACCATAGCGCGATTCCCACATCCACACTACGGCCACCATTGAGCAACGCCTCACCGGCTGAGAACATGGCAAAGAGGGCAACTAGGACAATGATCAGTCCTTTCCCCAAGTTCAAAAAAGGCTCAAACATTGCGTAGCCAAAGGGATAATCCTCATCTCCAGGTTGTTGAATCAACCTCGCAATGTACAAAGAGAGTAAGGATATTGCCAGATGGATGCCTGAAAATAACCCATCTAAGAAAATCGCTTCAGATCTTGTCCATACCGCAAATACAATGCCAAACAAGGTAATGGCCGCATTTCCCCAGAGGGTGTATTCCAGGGCCTTACGCTCCAGTTGGTTAGACTGTTCTAATTGGCTAGACTGCTCTACTTGGTTAGACCGTTCTACTTGGCTAGACTGCTCTGCCTGGTTAGACTGCTCCAGGGATAAAGCGGCCGAAGCGTGAGGTGAGTGATGATTATCCGAAAACTGGTGACTATCTGAAGCGTAGTGATTATCGGCAGACTTCGGTATATCCTCGGGCATCGTTTCAAATCAGTGCTCTTTAGAGCACCCGGGTGCAACACACCCTACTTATCTTAAGCCTATTTTAAGAATAGATAGCCTGCTAATTGATAGCCGTTTCACCAAAGGTCTCTATCACGAACTCAGTGGCGACGTCTCGTAACTTGCTGTATCGTTTGTCTTCTAAGGCATCCGGCGCGTACACTTCAAAGCTATTGGGATAGTCATGAAGCCCGTTTTGAAATTTAAATCCGTAGGTTGCTGAAGCCACAGTGGGTCTTGCAGGTTTAACCGATGTCTCCTCACCAATATTTTCAGTAGCCGGGGAAAGATCCGTGAGCTGCGCTATATCTAAGGCCAGTAGCTTATACCATAGGAGCTCAAATGAGGCTTCAGTGACGGTCTCTGTATATTCACGAACAACAGTGTCTTGACCGGTTTTTTTCACGCGTAGGGTGGCTTTAATCTCACCGCCCCGGTCGGTCAGTTCGGCCTCAAAGACTTCATAGCGCGATCGCCCGCCAAATATTTCCATGGAAAATACATGGAGCCGATCTGCCTTAGGCTCCCTTCTCATCAGGGTTCGGGTAATAGACAAGTCAGGTAACGTGTCCGATGCTTGGGCCTTGTAATGATCGAGTGCGATCGCTATAGAGCCTACAGAGGCTGTTACCAGCAGCAATCCAATTGCTTTCGAAAGTGGTTTGTTAATGTTAATTAGTCGGCCCATCGGTTATTACCAGCAAATAATGCCCTGTTAGTTAAATAATTCCCAGCAAGACACGTAGATGTATTACGTACATTCCTTTGATTACTTTCGTGGCACTTAGAATGTGTTGCCTTTCACTGCTTAAAGATTCCTCAAAACCTCCAAAACACTAATTTCCACATATAGACGTACAAAGAAAAGCAGTCTTGGTCCGCACTTGATTAGTAATCGTTATCCTCTCCATAATTTTGATCAGGATAAGTTGATGAATACACGCTCTTCTGCAGCTCATAAAAAGTTTCATGGAAATCCGAGTGTATTTTTTTAAGGAGTACGCGAAGGAAAGCTGGCAAATCCTGCGAGCAAGGTAAAAATGTGTGTCGTTAAGGACGCAAACCTTTAGGGAATCTTTGATTTAAGGTGATGTGCTCTGAGGAAAAGTGCTTGTTTGAATACTTAAAGCACTCGCCTAGGTACTTACGTGGTCAATCGCAAATGAATGACGATCACGAGTGCCCATAACAAGTGCCCATAACGACTGTCGACCACTGCAATTAGCCACTGTCAGTCACTGCTAAAAAATTCCCTTTAAAAATTGACCGTTTAATCATGCCAAGTCATTCGATTATTCAGTTATTAACTGATAAATTTCAAGCCCATAAGCAAAGCCAGTTCACGGGGCTCGTGCATATCAGCAGCAGTGCTAAGCCTCAGTGGTCACTGTACTTTCACATGGGAAGACTTGTGTGGGCACATTCGCGCATGCACCCTGTAAGACGATGGCATCGTCAGCTCCTCAAGCACTGTAAGCCGTGGGTCGAGTCTCTAACGAGTGAAGCAGGCTTTGACTACTCGCAGATACAGTACAAGCCGCTTGCGAGCCAGGTCCGAAAAGGCGAGCTGAACCGCATTCATATGGCAAAAGCGGTGGAGGATTACCTTTCAGAGATTTTGTTTGACATTGTCCATCAAGGTATTTTGCGTCAGCTTCAGTCTAGGTCGGGCTTTACCTTGACTGATGTTGTCAAACGGTTTCCGAGCAAGCTATTTATGATCGTTCGTTCAGAACAAGCTTGGCAACAGGCCCAATACGATTGGAAGGCTTGGCAGCAGGCAGAGCTTGTTAAGTGCTCGCCGAATTTGGCGCCTCATATTGGTCAAGCTGAAGAGTTGCGTAAGCAAACCTCAGAAGCAGTTTATCAGCATCTCACCAGTATTATTGACGGTAAAAAAACGTTTAGAGACATTGCGATTGAGCTGAATCAGCCGCTTTTACCCCTGACCCGACGCATTGTGCCCTATATCCGTCAGGGCATTATGGGGCTAGTCAGAGTCGATGACCTAGGGAGTCCAAATCCTCAGGGGGCCCCACAAGCCCAAAACCCAAACGTCACTCAAAACTCAAACGTTATTAGAGCCTGTCACGCGGTCCCTCGACAGGCAGCCCCTGTTAAGGCTGGTGCTACTAAAACGAGTGCTAACAGCACTTCAAAGGAGCTAGGTTCTCAATCGTTGCGTAAGCAACCACACTCTGAGCCGTCGCCTTCTGAATTGCAATCTGTTGAGTCATTGCAGCGTAATCAGCTGTCACAGAAAGGCGATCGCACCCTTCTTCAAAAAAACACTGGTCAAAAAACTACTGGTCAAAAAACTGCTGGTCAAAGAACTCAGGCCGCCAGCAATGCGCCGCTCATTATCTATATTGACGATAGCCCTATGGATAGCAAAATCATGGGCGACATTTTGCAAAATTCCGGCTTTCGCTTTCGCAATATTCAGGAATCGACCCATGCCCTGCCCTTGTTAATTGAGCATAAGCCCCAGCTCATTTTTCTGGATTTGGTGATGCCCGTGGCCAATGGCTATGAAATCTGTGCTCAAGTACGGCGAGTTTCCCTTTTTAAGGACATTCCCATCGTGATCGTGACGAGTAACGATACGCTTTCTGATCGTGTCAGGGCCAAGATGGTAGGTGCCTCTGGGTTCATTGCAAAACCTATTCAACAAGATAAGGTGCTCAAAGTCGTGCAGAAGTTACTCAACGACACGCCCCGCAAGGCGAGTGAAGTCGCGAGCCAAAGCGCCTCCAAAAAGGGGAAGGGTAGTCATGCTAACCCCAAGGCCGTGACCAGTAACCTTAAAACCAGCTTGAACAATGCCAACGCTAATCTTACGGCTCAAAAGCTTGAAAAACCTGCTTAGCAATGGTCTGTGATTATAGTATTCCGATTGAATTGATTTGGCGCTGGGTAACGAGAAAGTGAAGGGATTTGAGTCAGTAAAGGGGCTTGAGTCAGTACTTTGGGACGTTAGTTACTGGGGGCAACTGGCACAGCAATGGAACGAAGGCGGGTGAGTCTTCAGATACATTGAGGGCAGCCCCTTTACGAAACTGCCGAAGAAACTGCTGCCATGAAACGGCTCACCCATTATCAAGCCTGCCTCGTTCTATTTGCCTCTATGGGTATCAGCGTGGGCCCCTTGCTACACGCTGCTAGTGCAGCTCAGCACAAAGCTGCTGCTGAGCTGTTAGTTCAGTCCGTACCCCCTACTGACAGTTCTTCTTCTGAGACCCCCTCTTCTGGCAGTTCTGTTTCTGACAATAGCGCTTTGGCAGAGGGGATTTCCTTCGTTACCCGAGGGGACATTAAGGCTGCTATTACAGCGTTTGAACGAGCGGTCAGTGAAGACCCTAATTCGGCACAGGCGCATTACAACCTTGGGTTGGCACTCAGACAAGATCAACAGCTACAGTCGGCGGCCTCCTCATTTTGGCGAGCCACTCAAGCGGATCCAACCTTTGCGCTGGCCTATGTTAACTTGGGTGCTGCCTTGCTAGAAGGAGACAATATAGAGCAGTCCGAGGGGTACTTAACTCGGGCCCTTGAGCTAGATCCTGAGCTGGGGCTGGCTCATTATAATATGGGGCTTCTTCAGCATAGTAAGGGCGAGCTAGAAGCGGCCTTAGCGGCTTTTAATAAGGCGATCGCATATACCCCATCTGCCCCTGAGCCCCACTACCATGTCGGGCTCATGTACCTAGAGCAAGGACAATATGGCCCAGCTCGCCAAGCTCTTGAAAATGCCATTGCTTTGGACGGTGCTTACGCCGAAGCGCATTACAACCTAGGCGTTACCTTCGTGCGTCTGGGGAATTTGGATGCCGCGATTAGTGCCTTTACCCAGGCCTTTGAAAATGCGCCGACGTTTGCCCATGCGTACTATGCTCAGGGCTTAGCCCTATCTGACTTGCAGCGTTATGGCGAAGCCATTACTCAGCTGCAAACAGCCATTAACCTTTACATCTCCCAAGACAATTCCAACTGGGCAAACATTGCCCAACGCCAAATCGACTACATAGAAAGTCTGCAATAATTATGCATCTGCAATAGTTCTGCAATAGTTGAGGAGTAACCAATAAGCTAATCAACAGGATATTTTTCAAAATCCAGACCTAAAAAATTACCCCGTAGTGAATGCTGACTATCAGCGCTACGAGGTAGCTTCTCTAATGACCTATTTTGTAAGTTTGTTAGTGTTCTAATTCTGACGTGTTGATGCCAGAAGGGCATGAGCCAACAGGTTACAAATGGAAGGCTTCTTAATTTTTCTAGAGACCGTCTATTTCAAATGCGCGTGTGTTGCCACTTTCAAGGGCTGCCAAATTATTTTTGAGCTGGGACCATACGAGGCCAGCACTGAGTAAAACCATGGGGAACGCCATTGCGTAGGCAATCAGAGTGGTAAATCCAAAAATACACATGCCAGAGGCTAGAAACACGCAGCTGCCCACGCAAATACCGACGAAGGGTAACTTTATATCGAAGCCTTGCATCTTTGAAATTGAGCGCGTGGAGCGATTTTTATACCAGTCGCTGATGGACTCTTTGAGGACCGCTGAGAAAGCAATTCCAGAGGTAATTGCAATTAGTAAACCCGCTATCATTAAGAAGTAAGGAGGGGTTAGGGCGTAATACATAGCGTGCGAGACTCTTCTGGTGAATAGGACTGTCGGACGGGATTTTGTAACCGAATGTAAACTAATTATAAGACACTTGCCCTATTCAGCTTCGGAAATGTAGGAAAAGAAGGCTACAGCCTCCTTAGATAAAGCCTTACATTCTCCTTGGCAGAGAAGGCCTTACTTATTTTGAAAAGCACCAACTAGCTGATTGGGTACCAAAGACACGGCCTGTTCCTTGGAGAAGTCAGCAAGGGCTTCCCAGGCAGCACCGAGTAGGCGCTCGGGCTGAAGGTCGTCCTTAATCAGGCCCCAGAGCCGTTGAACTTCTTCGGTGTGTAGCCGATTATCTTCGGTGAGTGCCAGCAAAATTTGCTTTCTGAGATACTGGCCTTCCTCTGACATTAAAAACTGGAATCCCATCCCTGCGGTTGGAATAATGTCGAAGCTTTGGTCAGACTGGGCAATCATCAGCAGATTTTCTAATCTAGACCACTGCAACTTGCCGTCTTTGAATAGGACGTCAATCAGGCGACGGCGGAGGGCGGGTGTTTCTGCGGTGAGGAGTCGTCGGGCGACGTAGGGATAGGCGATTTCAACAATTTTGAAGTTGGGATCTAGGCTTAGAGCCAAGCCTTCTTGGGTGACCAAGGAGCGAATAATGAGTGCAAATTTCGCCGGTACGCGGAAGGGGTATTCGTACATCACCTCTGAGAACTGATCGGTGATGGACTTGAAGTTAAAGTCCCCTACGCTAGCGCCAATCGCATCTGAAAAGACGGCTTCTAGGGCTGGCACAATGGGCTTGACATCTACATCGGGGGTTAAAAATCCCAGTTTGACGAAGTCATTGGCCAGATCGGCATAGTCTCGATTGATTAGGTGAACCACTGAGTCAACCAGGGTTTCCTTCGTTAGCTGATCGAGCTGATCGGTCATGCCAAAGTCAATGTAGGCCATGCGGCCATCGGGCATGGCAAACAGGTTGCCTGGGTGGGGGTCTGCGTGGAAGAAGCCAAACTCTAAGAGCTGGCGTAGCCCCGAGGTAACCCCGATTTCAACGAGGTCATTGCTGACTAGGCCCGCCTTTTTCACCTGGTCGGTATCGGTGAGCTTGCAACCATTGATCCATTCCATGGTGAGCACATTCGCACTGGAATAGCGCCAGTAAATGGCGGGCACTTTGACCATTGGATCGTCTTGAAAATTAGCGGCAAACCTTTCGGCATTGCGCCCCTCGTTCAGGTAATCGACCTCTTCGAAGAGTTTGCTGCCAAACTCGTCGACAATGAGCGTGAGGTCATGTCCTAGGTTCAGCGGTAGCCAGGGGGCAATCCAGCTAGCTGCCCATCGCAAAATGTACAAATCGCGGCATATGGTCGGCATCAGGTTAGGGCGCTGCACTTTAACTGCGACTTCTTCGCCGCTGTAGAGGCGGGCTTTGTACACCTGTCCTAAGCTAGCTGCGGCAATTGGTTCGGCTGAAAAATGGCTGTAAATTTCTTCTGGGAGCTGCTCTAAATCGCGGTAGATGATTTGCCGAGCGACGTCGTTGGAGAAGGGGGGAAGCTGGTCTTGCAGCTTGATCAGTTCATCTAAAAAGCTCGGCTTAATCAGGTCGGGCCTTGTGGAAAGGGCCTGACCGACCTTAATAAAAGTGGGGCCTAGCTGGGTCAAAATTTGTCTAAGGCGGACGGCCCTGCGGTCTTGATTAATGAGCGTTCGTTTGAGGAGGTGATCGCTCAGCAGATTCAGCGCAAAAGCGCCTAGCATCCAGGAAACGGCTAGGGTGCGCCATAGCACTTGGAAAGGTCGCCAGCGATAGTACTTTGCGATCGCCTGCCAGTCATAGCGACGCATGTGGTGCGGGTCGAGTTCAGTGTCCGGTGAGCTTGTGCCCAGTGGACTTGTGTTGGCTTTGGCGGTATCGGTTCCAGCGGTGTTGGCAGCAGCAGAAGTTGTCGCAAAGTCTGTCATAGTGGCAAAATCGCAAACGCGACGGGTAACCCCTTTTTAAAAACACTGTTTTAAGGACACTGCCGCTAATCGAGCCAATCGAAATTGTTTTGATGCGCAGACAATGTTGAAAACCTTCTTCACTATAGTATACAAAAATACAAATATACTGAGGGCTGTAGACGAATTTTCGCCTGGTTTCAAAAGGCTTGGGAGCACTTTGTGCCAGTATTTGTGGATGAATTTAAAGATGCATGAAATCTATTAATTCACCAGAACATCTAGGAAGATTTAACTTTTCAAACAACAATGTTCTTCATTGATCTTTCATTGATCTAAGGATTCCACCACCATGATTGAGCCGAGCTTGGTAGGCATGCTGTGGGCCACGGGCATGATGGCGATCGCCATCGGACTCTCTCGTTGGCAAGGTCTAGGACTCACTAAAATGCTGGCGATCGCAACCGCACGTACCCTTGTGCAACTTTTGGGTGTGGGCATATTGCTGGCTTTTATTTTTGCCACCCGTAACCCCATCGTTATTTTGGCCATGCTGCTGGCGATGGTTACCATTGCGGCCACCGTGGCGCGGGGGCGAATAGATCGCGACTTACCCAGGCTCTTGCAATGGGTGTGGCTCGCTATTTTTATTAGTGGCCTGGTGACCATGACCTATGTCAGCTTGTTTATTATTCGGCCCGACCCTTGGTACGACCCACAGTACCTGATTCCGCTCACGGGCATTGTGCTGGGGAATGCGATGACGGCAGCTTCTATTGCCGGTGAGCGCTTGGTGAGTGCCTTGCGGAATAACCGCATCGAAATCGAAACGCATTTGAGCTTGGGGGCGACCCCGGCCCAGGCGGTGAGCAGCGATCGCAAAGCGGCCATTAAAGCGGGTCTGATTCCGACGCTGAACGCCATGATGGTGGTGGGACTGGTGACCTTGCCTGGCACCATTACGGGGCAAATTTTAGCGGGTGGCGATCCGCTCATTGCCGCTATCTATCAAATTTTGATTATGTTTATGCTGGCGCTGGCCACCCTAATCGCCGCGCTAGTGGTGACCTACGGGATTATGAAACAGTTTTTCACGCCTGCCATGCAGCTGGTAGATCCGAGGGGATAAAGCCGAGGAGATTTGTTAGAGAGGGTGACGCTGCCCTAGCTCTCTTGCTCTCTCACAAACCCATTCAAATCAGGGCGATATCGCGCTAAGAAGTCACCCTTGGCGTCGTATAGCTCTACCGGTACTTGAGCCTGGGTACTCAACAATGTAATTGCCCGTAGTAGCTGGGTAGACTGGCTGGCGACTTGGGCATCTGAAGCGGTCCCTGTACGTTGATCCGGCGGGGTGATGGAGTTGTTGATCACATTGTCGTAGCCCTGGAAGAGGTCTAAGCGAACGTTGCCGCCACGCACGGAATAGGTGCATTTTTGAATGGCTGTCGTGCCGCAGGCTGCGAAAAATTCCGGTTCTATCGGTTGAAACCGCAGGGCAATTTGGAGGTTGTTTTCAGCTTGGTCAGCTGCGCTTGTGTAAAGAGTGCTAAGTGCCTTGGCTTCGGCGTGGAATAGGGTGCCTTCCGGAATATCCTGAAGCTGGCTCAGGGCTGCTTTCCAGGTTTCGGCAGAGAGTGTCCACTGGTCTTCGGTTTCAGCCCGTTGAGCATCGGCGGCGAGCTGCTTGGCTTGAAAAAGGATGCGACTGGCGGCCCGTTCTTGCTCCGTGCGATCACGAACTTCCTCCAGCTGCTTTAAATAACCAGGCAAAATTTGCTGGGCTTCGCCGTGGGCCTTGGTGCCTTGGGGAATTTGTCTCAGATTATCCACGGCAGATTCCCAAGCGGCCAAGGCCTCTTCCCAGTCTGCCAAGCTGGTGGCAGTCTTCGCTAGGCTGGTGGCCTTGGTGGCTGATTGCTGAGACTGTCGCAGGCTGACCTCAGCTTTGGATTCAATATCTACTCGCACCAAAATAGTTGCCCGGTTGGCTCGATATTCTAGGAGCTTCTTGTCGGCGAATTCTCTCACCGGGCTATCGGTGGGGACGGCTTCTAATGACTGTGTGGCTGAGAGCCAACCGTCGGCGATGTTATTCCAAGTGGCAACCGAGTGGGGTGGGTTTTGTGATTCTACCGCTGCCTGGTAGGCCTGTTCCTGGGCCTTGGTCACCAAATCGAGCGCGGAGACTTGATTTTCATACGCTGGCAAGATGGCTTGGGCATCGTCGTAGTGGGGGGACCATACCGGAATCGGCCTGAGGGAACGGATAGAGCGCTGAAGCTGCGCCTTGGAGTTAGTGACGGATGCGAGGGTGGAATCTAAGCGTAGGTTGCCAATGGCTTCGTCCCCTTGCTCTTGAGCGATTTGTAGGCGATCGCATGTGCCAAACGAACAGGGCCTTGAGAACACATAGGCCAACACACCCAGCACCAAAAATCCTAGGGCAGCCGCAAAAATCCATGGATTACCCTTAGTTTGCTGCTGCCACTGCTCTCGCTGGCGTTGCACTTCCCCATCATCAATGAGGGCGACGTCTTCAAAGGGTTCGTCGTCGTCCTCACCCTCTAGGTAGTAAACAGGGTCGTCTTCGTATTCCTCTTCCTCATACACCGTGTCCTCGTACTCGTAATCATTAGGGTCATCTGCTGATGGCGGTTCCGTGGTGGACGGCTCTGTTAATAACGAATCTGGGGTGGACAGCTCTGGGATAGACGGCTCTGGGGTGGAGGTTTTAGCGGTCTCTAGGTTCGGTAGTTGGGGCTCTGGCGCACCAAAAAAGTTTTCATCTGGATGGGTTGAGGGCTCAGCATCTAAATCTAATGACGCATCTAATGACGCACCATTGAGAGAGGCCTCGTTTGTTCTGGTTGGGGAGATTGTCGATAGGTTCTTAGTGCCAGTCGGGAAGGACAGGCCTGCAAACAAATCATCGGAGGCATCGTCATCATTTACTTGTGGTTCGTCGATGGAGAGTTCATCGATTGGAACCTGTTCGATTTGTGGTTCTTCTGAGTGTGGCTCTTCTGAGTGTGGCTCTTCTAAATTCTCTTCAATTTGCGGTGTTTCTGACAAGTCTTCAGTCAGGAGCGCATCACTGGCTAGTTCGTCGCTGGCTAGCTCGTCACTGGCTAGCTCGTCACTGGGCAGTTCGTTGCTGGCTAGTTCATCACTTAGCAATTCATCAGGGAGTGGCTCGTCAATAGTGTGTGACTCATCGATTGCGATATCTGGTGTGAGCTCTGGTGTGAGCTCTGGTGTGAGCTCTGGTGTGAGCTCTGGGCCATCAGCTTCTGAGCTTGAAGTGGTTTCAGGCGATAGGCCAAAGTCGAAGTCACTCTCTGGTGTTTCGTTCTGATTATCAGCGATCGGAGGAATATCTAGGGACGTTGGAAAATCGTCATCAAACAGCGGTTCGGGAGAGGTGCTTGGAGAGGCTGTCGCCTCTGGCGTTAACTCAAACAGCTCAGTATCTTGCGCTTCCTCAGCCGCTTCCTCCGTAATCTCGGGCGTTAACTCGAACAACTCTGTATTTCCAGTCTCTTTCGTCAGCTCAGGTGTTAGCTCAAAAAGCGCCGTATCTTTTGTCTCTTCAGACATCTCGGGTGTCAGCTCAAAAAGCGCTGTATCTTTTGCTTCGTTGGCATCTTCAGAAAGTTCGGGTGTTAACTCAAAGAGCGCTGTATCTTTCGTCTCTTCATCAAGCTCAGGTGTTAATTCAAATAACTCCGTGTTTTTTGTCTCTTCAGCCAGCCCGTTTTGTTGGTCGGCAGCGTCTTGAAACGTGAAGAAATCACCTGAGGTGTGGGTATCTAGCTTGGATACCACGGGGAGTTCTACCGTGGGTAAATTTAGCTCAGACGAGTCTACTTCTGGAGCTTCTCCAGGCAGTGAGAATTCCATTGAATCAGGGATTTTAACCCCTTCGCTGGTGACGCCTAAGGCCAAATCATCTTCAAAGGCAGACTCTGAGTTGTTATCTGAGTGGCGGCTGCCTGAGGAACTTTCTGAAGGACTTTCTGAGGGACTGTTTGAATAGCTAATGGGGACTTGTTCTAGCTCAAAGGTTTGGGCTGATTCAGAAGATGTTTCAAACTCGGTGTGGTTGAAGTCAGTATTATTAAAGGTTGGCGTGCTGAAGTCGGTGTTGTTGGATGCGGGGGCGACTTCTAACGGCGAGTCTGACAAAAAATCTTCTGCCAGAAAATTTTCGTTCGGTGCCGCATGATTCTCTAGATTGATGGCAGAATCAATCGGTGTGTCAAAATCCAACGCCGCATCAGGCTCTAAATCAATTTGTAAGTACTCATCATCTAGTTCCGACGGTACGGGTTCATCAACATCCATTGCCGGAAAGGGAGCCTCTGTTTCGGCAATGGATGTTTTTGCAATCCCTGTTTCTGCAACCGCTGTCTCTGCAACCGCTGTCTCTGCAACCGCTGTCTCCGAAACCTCCGATGCAGAAATCGCGTCCGCTTCAGTCGCCAGGGTCGGCTCTGTTAAGTTTTGAAAAGATATTTGAGAGGGGTCTTGAAAAACAGGGGCTTCGCCCATCTCTCCAATGCTGGCACCTTGCGCAATGCCAAAAGCCCCCCTACTGACTGGCGCGGGACTGATCGCCTGGCCAAAAATATCGTCAAACCCGTCATCCACCTTCCAAATAAACGAGCGCATGGTGAAGGGTTTGGACTCACTGTAGTGCTTTAGAAACAGTTGTACAGCAACCTCTTCTCCGTCCTCTGCTAAGTCGGCGGCTTCCTCGGGCAGGCCTGTTGTATCGAACTGCGCGCGCAGGTGTTGCTCTAACCAATCGAGGGTCTCTGAGGCCAACGGTTCTGCTTGGGCACTGTCCAGGGGATACTCAACGAGCACCATCACCTTGTCGCGGCCTAAGTTGCAACGCGCCGTTGTGTCGGGTGGCGTGTCGCTTTGTGCCGCTAAGGCTTGGGTGAGTTCTGTCGAGAGTAGCTCAAAGGTAAGTGCAGACATAGGGATGGCGCATTCAGGTGCAGAACGCTGATATTTCCAAATAAGGGGCAGATGTCAGAGAATGTAGAGGGCAGAAAACAGACGTTAGAGATTAGTAGAGCAGTCCTAGAACATCAGTAGGGGAAACCCTTAACCTATTCTAGAAAAAATGAAAAAGCTATTGACAAAAAATACACTACCCTCTGAGAGAGTAGGCTACCGCCATAGCAAGGGCAAGCCATTTAGTCATTGATTACCGTAGTCTTTACTAAAAATCAAAAAGAATTGATTAAGAACATGAAGATATGAGGCTGTGTTCATTCTTCCGTCCGTCCCCACCCGATGTCCCTCACTCGATGTCCCTCACTTGATGAAACCTACAGGAGCCTAGCAATTCAGTCATGGATATCTTGATTGTGGAGGATGAGGCCAAAATTGCCGAACTCATTGAGCTCTACTTGTCTAAGGAGGGATTTAACTGTCATATTTGCCGGGATGGTAACACTGCGCTAGAGCGCTTTAAGGCGATTCAGCCAGATTTGATGATTTTGGATTTGATGTTGCCTGGGCTCGATGGCCTCGAAGTCTGTGCGAGAATTCGTCAGCAGTCGGGCCACCCCTCAGCTCATCAGGCGGGCGTTAAAGATCCTTACATCATGATGCTGACCGCTAAAGGCGAAGAACTCGACCGCATTATTGGTTTGTCCACCGGGGCCGACGACTATATGGTGAAGCCCTTTAGCCCGCGTGAGCTGGTCGCAAGGGTGCGGGCCGTCCTCAGGCGTAGCCTGAGACAAGGGGGCCAAACTGTAGCCCCAAGGACCTACCAAACCGCTCACTTCACCATTGATATAGACCGACGAGTCGCTCTTTACCGACCTGATGGAGCTGCTCAAACAGCCGCGCGAACATATGAACGCCTTCATGCGGGACCTGAGGCAGAGGATGCCCAAAACGGACCAAAAACAGACAGGCCTCACAAAAACGTTGCAGAACCACGCGCTGAGTTAGGTTCTGATATGGGGCCTGAGATAACCTCTGATGAAATAACGTTAGAACTTACCCCCTTAGAATTTGATTTGCTGTCAACCTTTATGAGCTATCCGGGCCGGGTATGGAACCGTGGCCAGCTGATTGAAAAACTCTGGGGTAATGATTTCTTTGGTGATGAGCGGGTGGTGGACACCCATATTGCTCGCCTGCGCAAAAAAGTAGAACACGATTCCGCCGCCCCTTCTTTTATTAAGACGGTGGTGGGTGTGGGCTACCGGTTTGAAGATGAGGTAAATTAATTGCCTGAAAAAGACAGATTGCCTCCCGATAACACGCCTGCCAAAACCAGTCTCCGTAATCGTCTCCTAATTTCCCAGCTGATTGTCTTAGCAGTAACCGTAATAGCACTGGCCACGGTGAGCCGCCTTTATACGCCTCGGTATTTTGTGGTGACCTTGGAGCGGATGGAGCGTCAGGGGCTGCGGATTCAGAAGGTGAAAGGGCAGCTGATGGAGGGCTTTGAAGGGGCCTGGGCGCGGGGGATGCTGTGGTCGATTATACTGGGCGGTTCCACGGCGGGGGCGGTGAGCTATTGGCTCTCTCAGCGGATTACACGGCCTTTGCTACGCATGGAAAAGGTAACGCGTCAGTTTGCGGCGGGGGACTTTTCGTCGCGGGTGCCGAGTTTGGATATTCCTGAATTTGACCGGTTGGGCCATAGCTTTAACCGGATGGCGGATGATTTGGAAGGGGTGGAGCAGCGGAGGCGAGAGCTGGTGGGTGACCTTACTCACGAACTGCGGACGCCGCTGACGATTGTGCGTGGGTATTTGGAAGGCTTAGCGGATGGGGCTGTGGAGCCGACGTCTGAAACCTATGGCCGATTGGCGAGTGAAACGGAGCGGCTTCAGCGCTTGGTGGATGATTTGCAGGAGCTTTCTAAGCTGGAGTCGGGCTATTTGCCGGTGAAAGCAGAGGCCGTGGCGATCGCACCCCTGGTAAAAAAAATTAGCGATCGCTTTGCCGATCAGCTCCTAGCCTCATCCCCCCTGACGATCTCCGTAGATTGCCCCGCAGACCTGCCTAAACTATGGGGTGATCCGGCTCGGATTGAGCAAATTTTAGTGAATCTCCTCAGTAATGCATTGCGCCATACGGCCGCGGGGAAAGTAGGTGTTCGTATTTATACGGAAGGGGCCTTTGCCTGGATAGCGGTATCAGATACGGGTATCGGTATTTCTGAGGAGGACTTACCCCATGTGTTTGAGCGGTTTTGGCGGGCGGATAGATCACGCGATCGCACATCCGGTGGATCCGGCATAGGGCTTTCGGTGTGCCAACGTTTGGTGGAGCTTCAGGGCGGACAAATTGTGGCCAAAAGTGAGCTGGGCGTGGGCAGTACCTTTAGCTTTTCCTTACCAATTTACGGCGTTGTGTAAAGACTCTGCCCTTGCGGTAGGCATCTCAGTAATAGTGCGGTCATTA
This sequence comes from Cyanobacteria bacterium P01_F01_bin.53, assembly GCA_039186165.1. Taxonomy (GTDB): domain Bacteria; phylum Cyanobacteriota; class Cyanobacteriia; order Phormidesmidales; family Phormidesmidaceae; genus Phormidesmis. The sequence continues at coordinate 23,997 of JBCDAG010000008.1, read as the reverse complement.
TCGAACAAAGCGACGTAATTGATACATGTTTTAACGTGATTGCACTGAGATTAACGCTGAAAGTCGGTCACGCTGAAAGTCGCACAAAACATCCTGAGTTAAGCCTGGTCAACCCCCATGAATTCGTCACGCCTTCATTCGTCAGAAACCACTACTGTTCCTATGCCGTCCGGATATCAGTCTGGCTATTGGAAGGTTGTTGAGGAGGCAGAGTCTGTTTCTTCGTTCCAGACGGATGACGATAGCACCCGCTTTCAAGATGCTTCGGGCAATATTCAGCCCACAAAACGCCTCTTTAAGAACCGCTTTGAAATTATTCGTAGACTGGGCCGGGGCGGCTTTAGTACGACGTATCTGGCGCAGGATATTACCGCTGAGCGCCCCTTCCCTTGCGTGATTAAGCACCTGAAGAAAAGGGTGAAAACTGGCCAGCCCAAAACTATCCTTGAGCTAGAGCGCATGAACCGCCGCTTCCAGCGCGAAGCTAGGATGATGGCTCGCCTCGGTCGCAACAATCAGCTGCCTTGCTTGCTAGATCACTTTGTTGATGACGATCAGTTTTACCTGGTGCAAGAGCATGTGCCTGGCCCCACCCTGAACCAAGAACTCAAGCGGTCTGGTCCCAAAAGCGAAGCTGAAGTCAAAGTGTTTTTGCGTGAGATGATTCCGGTCATTCGCTACGTGCATCGTCAGCGGCTGCTCCACTTAGATATCAAACCCTCCAACATCATTCGGCGTGATAGCGATAAAAAGCTAGTGTTGATTGATTTTGGTGCGGTCCGTCGCTATCCACCCGATGGCCTGGTCAATCAAGATTCTGAGCGCTGTGTTGGCACCATTGGCTTTTCTCCGATGGAACAGCTCTTAGGTGAGCCCACCTACGCCAGCGATATTTATGCGCTGGGTGTGACCTGCCTGTATTTGCTGACGGCCACCTCTCCCCTCGACTTTGCGACCGCGCCCAAGGGGCAAAACCTGCGCTGGCAAGAGTCTATTCAGCTGAGCCCCCACTTTACGAGCATGCTGGAAAAAATGCTTAGCCCCGACCTTTCCCGCCGTTTCCAAAATATTGAAGAGCTAGATCGTGCTATGAAACTTGAAACTCACTACGCTGACCTGAAAGATTGCATGACCACTGAGCCTTTGAAGGACAACACGTTCAAAGGGCCTAAGGCTTGTAGCATTGGCGTTGCTAAGAATGCCCAGGAGCATTCTTACGCTGAGCGGCAGGCGGCGTCTATTCGTCGCTGGCAGCAGCGTCGCCGTCAGTTTAAGGCCTTTGTTCCAAAGTAAGGGAGGCCGAAGTAAGGGAGTGGTCCACCCCCTCATTGGTTTCTGGCAGGTCACCGGCTAGCCACTGATCGATTAGATCGTGTAGGACTGCGGCTTGTTCATCATAGAAAAAGTGACCCGCCTCTTCGACTTCAACAAAGGTGAGCTGGGTGCTGAGGGTGTTGATGTATCGCCCCCACCCAATGGGAATGACGCGATCGCGCTTTCCCCAGAGCAGCAGTGTGGGTACATGCAACACCGGAATCAAATCTCGCGTGCTGGGGCTAAAGCTATCTGACGTTCTCGATTTGACTAAGTAGCAAAACGTCCGCGCTGCCCCGCGCTCCTGGGTGGGCCGCACAAACCCATCGACTAAGGCCTGATCCACCCGGTCGGCATTGTGGTAGAGCTTTGTGAGCACGGATCGAATCAGCTTGGGGCGGCGGACCAAGCGAAATAGGGGACGAATTAGCAGTGGTGAGGCGAACCAGCCCTCGACCACTGCGCCAATTTTGGCTGCTGAGCCGCCTAGCTCCTGACGCGCCGCCGGTAGGGTGAGCATGATTAATCTGGCGACCTGATCCGGGTGGCTCGTGGCTGACTGCAAGGCGACTAAGGCACCTAGTGAGTGCCCCATCAAAATCATCGGTTTGCGCAGGTGGGTTTGCCAAAAGGCAGCAACTTGGGCAACCCATAGGTCGGTATTGAGCTGGCAGGCGACCTTTTGCGAGCCCCCAAAGCCGAGGAGATCCAAGGCGTAGACGGGGCGTTCTTGGGCAAAGGCGGTGAGGTTTTCTCGCCACTGCTCTAGGCTAGAGCCCGCGCCGTGGATCAGCAGCAGCGGTGCGGCATTTTCGGTACCTGGGGTTTCGATGAGGTGCGTATAGCGAATGCGCCACCCCCGCCAGTACCAAATCCTTTGTTCGCCCAGGTGCTCGCCCAAGTGTGCGTCCAGGTGTGGCCCTGCCGCAGGGCGGGAGGCTGAAACCGAAGTTGATTGCGTTCGTGCCATTGCTTACCGCCTTTACCCGTTTGTCCCTTTCCCTTTGCCCTTTACCCACACAGACCACGTTGATTGCGTTCGTGCCATTGCTTACCGCCTTTACCCGTTTGTCCCTTTCCCTTTGCCCTTTACCCACACAGACCACTGTCACTCATAACCGCCGCTCGCCCACTTTACTCGCTACCCGCTTTGGCTCATGCTAGAAAGCTGAGACGCATTTTAGATACTTTTACTAGGAATTAACCCCATGGATCTCGTCAAACTGATGAAGCAAGAAGTTGGTCGTGCTGCTGCCGCCCAAGTGAAGTCTGGTACGGTTGTTGGCCTTGGAACGGGTTCGACGACGGCCTATGCCATTCAGTTTATCGGCGAACGTCTCGCCGCTGGTGAAATCAAAGATATCGTTGGCATTCCGACTTCTTTTCAGGCGTCTGTGCTGGCTAAACAGCATGGCATTCCTTTGACGACGCTTGATGAGGTGGATCATATTGATATTGCGATTGATGGTGCTGATGAGGTGGACCCTCAGATGAACCTGATTAAAGGGGGTGGCGCGGCGCACACCCGTGAGAAGGTTGTGGATGGTTTGGCTGAGCGGTTTGTTGTTGTTGTTGACAGTTCTAAGCTGAGTGACAAAATTGGGACGATTTTTGCGTTGCCGGTAGAAGTGTTGCCGATGGCGGTTGCGCCGGTGACACGTGCGCTTGAGAAGCTGGGTGGCAAGGTGGAGATGCGCATGGGGGTTGCGAAGGATGGTCCTGTGATTACCGATCAAGGCAACATGGTGTTGGATGTGACGTTTAATGGGATCGACAATCCGGTGGAGATGGAGTCTGCGATCAACAACATTCCGGGTGTGTTGGAGAATGGCCTTTTTGTGGGGCTTACGAGTGAAGTGTTGATTGGTGAAGTGAAGGACGGCGAGGCGACTGTTCGCAGTATGTAGCCGTTGCACTTGGTTCCCCTTGGCCTAGCGTAGCCATGCCCCTTGGGCTATAGGGGAACCAGTGATCGGCTGGAGAATATAAGGTACTGAGAGGATTTAGACGATAAGAAGCGCTTTCATTGCAGAAAATGTGGGCGGCTAGGTGATATGTAAGTTATGTAGCTAACACCTTTGCCCCGGGTTTTCACTGCTGTGAAAAAAATCCTGATTCTGACTGCGAATCCTAAGAATACTGACAAGCTGCGCCTGGATGAGGAAGTTCGCGAGATCCAGGAGGGATTGCAGCGATCGCGCAGTCGTGACCAGTTTGAAATTATCTCTAAATGGGCGGTGCGTCCGGATGATTTGCGGCGGGCGCTGCTGGATCATGAGCCGAATATTGTTCATTTTTCCGGCCATGGGGCGGGCGCTAAGGGGCTGGTGCTGGAAAATAATGCGGGCCAGATGAAGCGGGTGAGCGGCCCGTCTCTGGCGAGGCTTTTTAAGCTTTTTAAGGACAAGGTGGAGTGCGTGTTGCTCAATGCCTGCTATTCGGAGGCGCAGGCGGCGGCGATTCATCAGCATATTGACTGTGTGATTGGGATGAGTCAGGCGATTGGCGATGCAGCAGCGATTGAATTTGCAGTGGGCTTTTACGATGGGCTGGGGGCGGGGCGTCCATATAGTGATGCGTTTGAGTTTGGGGTGTCGGCGATTGACCTAGAGGGGATTCCGGAGACGGCGTCGCCTCAGCTAAAGCAGCGATTAAACCGGGAAGGTGGGGCATCGGCTGAGGGGGCGGTGACTGCGGTGCCAACGAAAGATACTGCATCGATGGATACTACTGCATCAACAGATAGTGCCTCGACAGATATCCCACTAGACATCCCACCAGACATCCCACTGAAGGAGCCTGCCTCAGCTACAAAAACAGCTTCATCAGAGTCAGTGCCCTCGACTACACAGTCCGTGACATCCTCGCCGCAGGCAGGGACTCGCTCGCGCATTTTTATTAGCTACAAGCGCGGAGTAGAACCGGATGAACCGGTTGTGCGGGAGGTGTATGGGGCGCTCAGTGCTGAGCATGATGTGTTCTTAGACCAGACCATGCCGGTGGGTGCGCCTTGGGCTGAGCGCATTGAGCAGGCGCTGCAACAGTCGGATTTTTTAATTATCTTTTTGTCGGCGCAGTCGGTGCATAGCGAGATGGTGCTGGGCGAGATTGAAACGGCCCATCGGCTGATGAAAACCTCGGGGCGACCGGTGATTTTACCGGTGCGGTTGGGGTATCGAGAGCCGTTTGTGTATCCGCTGAGTGCGTATTTGAATCCGATTAACTGGGCGCTGTGGGAAACGCCTGCGGATACGCCGCAGTTGATTGAGGAGCTGAAAAGGGCGATCGCAGGCGCGGGCCTTTCGATTAATTCTGAAAGTGCCAAGCGTCAGGTCACCGTCATTCCAACAGAGGCTCCAACGGAGGGGCAAGCTGACTCGGCCACCGATACAAAAAGTGCTTCGCCAGTGATTCCGCTGCCACAGCCCTCTGCTCAGCCGGTGACGATTCAGCCGGTGGCGTTGGAGCCTGCGGAAGGCACGATGGACCCGGAGTCGAAGCTTTACGTGACGCGCGAATGTGATGCCCTTGCCCAGGCTACGATTCAGCGCAAGGGGGTGACGCTCACCATTAAAGGGCCGCGCCAGATGGGCAAAAGCTCACTGCTGATGCAGGTGATTGATGGGGCAATGCAGGCGGATAAGCAGGTGGTGTTTCTAGATTTTCAGCTCTTTGATCAGGATGTGCTGAAGTCGGCGGAGTCGTTTTACCCGCAGTTTTGCCGTAGCATGACGGAGCAGTTGGGCCTGCCGGACAAGGTGACGGAGTATTGGGAAGGGAGCAGCGGGAATGTGCGGTGCTGCACGCGCTATATGCAAACCCACATTTTGAAGGAGGTGGGCGGGCCGCTGGTGCTGGCGATGGATGAAGTGGATCGGATGTTTGATGCGGATTATCGCTCGGACTTTTTTAGCATGTTGCGTAGTTGGCACAATAACCGGGCGTTGCCGATGTTTCGCATTTGGAAGCAGTTTGACCTGGCGCTGGTGACGGCGACGGAGCCGTATCACTTAATTGCGAATTTGAATCAGTCGCCCTTTAATGTGGGCGAGGTGCTGTTGCTGACGGACTTTAGTGCGGCGCAGGTGACGGATTTGAATCGGCGGCATGGGAATGTGCTGACGCCTGAGCAGGAGCAGGCGCTGATGGCGCTGCTGAATGGGCATCCGTATTTGGTGCGGCGGGCGCTGTACTTGATTGCGCGGCAGCAGCTGAGTGTGACGGCACTGTTTGAGCAGGCGGATGGGGATAATGGGCCGTTTGGCGATCATTTGCGGTATCACCTTTTTCGCATTTATGACAAGCAGGAGCTGGCGCAGGGGCTATTGCAGGTGATTCGGGCGGGGAGCTGCCCGGATGAGCGGATTGTGCGGTTGCTGAGTGCGGCGGGGCTGGTGCGGCGGGAGGATGAGCGAGTGGTACCGCGATGTCAGCTCTATGCAGATTATTTTGGGAGGCATGTCCATGGTTGACGCGAAGGGTGACACTAGGGGTAATGCGAGCATGTACACCGTTGGTGGGACGGTGCAGGCCAATGAAGGGGGACTGTATATTGCGCGGCAGACGGATGAGGAGCTGCTGCGATTGTGTGAGGAGTCTAAGTTTGCCTATGTGCTGACGCCTCGGCAGATGGGGAAGTCGAGCTTGATGATTCGCACGGCGGAGACGCTGATTGATGATGGCAAGCAGGCGGTGATTATTGACCTGACGCAGCTTGGGACGCAGCTGAGTGCGGATGAGTGGTACAGCGATTTTTTGGATTTGGTGGCGAGTCAGCTGATGCTGGCGACGGATGTGAAGGATTGGTGGAGAGAGAATGCGCAGTCAGGGATGACGCTACGGTTGACCAGGTTCTTTCAGGAGGTGGTGCTGGCAGAGGTGGCGGAGCCGATTGTTGTATTTGTGGATGAGATTGACACGACGCTGAGTTTGGACTTTACCGATGATTTTTATGCGGCGATTCGGTATTTGTATGTGGCAAGATCAACAGATTCGAGATTGCGGCGACTGTCGTTTGTGCTCATCGGCGTGGCAACGCCTGCGGATTTGATTCGAAACCCGAAGCGGACGCCGTTTAATATTGGGCAGCGGGTGGATTTGACGGACTTTACGGCGCGGGAGGCGTTGCCGTTGGCGGCGGGGTTGGGGCTGGCGGCTGAGAAGGAAGAACAGATTTTGGATGGGGTTTTGGCTTGGACTGGGGGGCATCCGTATCTGACGCAGCGGCTGTGTCGGGCGCTGGTGGAGCGAACATTAGGAGAGCAGCCGATAGATGGATGGACGGCGGCGGCAGTGGAGCCAGTGGTGGCGGAGACGTTTCTCGGGCGGATGAGTGAGCAGGATAACAACTTACAGTTTGTTCGGGATATGTTGACGAAACGAGCGCCGCAGGGATTAGAGCAAGAGGTGTTAACGACGTATCGAGAGATTTATCGCGATAAGAAGCCGGTGCTGGATGAAGAACAGAATTTGGTGAAGTCGCATTTGAAACTGTCGGGGGTGGTGCGGCCAGAGGGGAAGCATCTCGCGGTGAGGAATCAGATCTATCAGGAGGTGTTTGGCGAAGCATGGATTCGTGAGCATTTACCGGAGAGTTTTTGGCAGCGGAATAAGCCGGTTTTGAAATGGGCGATTCCGGTGACAGCGGCTTCGGTACTGGTGGCAACGGGAATGTCGGTGACGGCAGAAGAGGCTGCAAGGCAAAGAGACATCGCAGGAGAACAAAGATTCATCGCGGAACAGAATGCTCTAGAGGCAGAAGAACAGAGAAAGATTGCGTTAGAGCAAGCAGAGCGGGCTGAACAGAATGCTGAGGAAGCAGAAAGACAAAAGAAGATTGCTGTAGAGAATGAAACAGCCGCGCAAGAGGCGCTAGAAAAAGAGCGAGCGGCGAATGAGCAGAGAGAGATTGCTTTAGCCACTGCCGAAACTCAGCGTCAGCGAGCAGAAGAGCAGGCGAGTATTGCGCAGCAACAGCGGCAGCGGGCTGAGGGTGCACTACAACGAGCGGAAGCTGGAGAAGCTGACGCACGACAGCAAACGCTAATTGCTCAAGCTCAAACAGACTCGGCCAATCAAGCAAAAGCACAGTCTGAAAAGCGATTGGTGAATAGTGAGCTTGTTGCACAAAGCCTAGTGACCGATAATCTGTGGCTTTCCAAGTTTGGGTTAGAGTCACTGGTGAGTGGCTTGGCAACGGCTCGTGATATTCAGCAACAGAAGTCAGGGATTGTAAAATCAGAGACTAAGATGAGGGCAGCGGCTACTTTGCGGCAAGTTGTTTACAACATTAGAGAAAAGAACCAACTCGAAGGCCATACAGATCTTGTCATTGGTGTGCGCTTTAGCTCTGATGGGCAGACCCTCGCATCGGCTAGTGCTGATGACACGGTGCGGCTATGGCAGCGCGATGGCACACCCCTCAATATCCTCGAAGGTCATACGGGCACTGTCACTAATGTGCGCTTTAGCCCCGATGGGCAGCTCCTTGCATCGGCTGGTTTTGATGGTACCGTGCGACTATGGCAGCGCGATGGCACACCCCTCAATATCCTCGAAGGTCATGCGAGTACTGTCACTAACGTACGCTTTAGCCCCGATGGGCAGACCCTCGCATCGGCTGATGATAATGGCATGGTGCGGCTGTGGCAGCGTGATGGCACACTCCTCCACACCCTCGAAGGTCATACGGAGTTTGTCACTAATGTGCACTTTAGTCCCGATGGGCAGACCCTCGCATCGGCCGGAGGTGATGATACCGTACGGCTATGGCGAAGCGATGGCACACTCCTCCACACCCTCGAAGGTCATACGAGTATTGTTTATGATGTACGCTTTAGCCCCGATGGTCAGATCCTTGCCTCGGCTGGGTTTGATGGTACTGTGCGGCTATGGCAGCGCGATGGCACACTCCTTCACACCCTCGAGGGTCATGTGGATTCTGTCTATGATGTGCGCTTTAGCCCCGATGGGCAGATTCTCGCCTCGGCTGGGTTTGATGGTACCGTGCGGCTATGGCAGCGCGATGGCACACTCCTCCACACCCTCGAAGGTCATACGAATAGCATTTATGATGTGCGCTTTAGCCCCAACGGTCAGACCCTCGCATCGGCTGATGCTAATGGCACGGTGCGGCTATGGCAGCGCGATGGCACGCCTCTCAATACCCTCGAAGGTCATACAAGTACTGTCAACGAGGTGCGCTTTAGTCCCGATGGACGGACCCTCGCATCGGCTGGAGATGATAACACAGTACGACTATGGCAACGCGATGGCACGCCTCTCAATACCCTCGAAGGTCATACAGGTACTGTCAACGAGGTGCGCTTTAGCCCCGATAGACAGACCCTCGCATCGGCTGGTGTAGATAACACGGTACGACTATGGCAGCGCGATGGCACATCCCTCAATACCCTCGAAGGTCATACGGGTACTGTCACTGATGTGCGCTTTAGCCCCGATGGGCAGTTCCTTGCATCGGCTGGAGGTGATAACACAGTACGACTATGGCAGCGCGATGGCACTCCTCTCCACACACTCGAAGGTCATACGGATTCTGTCACTGATGTGCGCTTTAGCCCCGATGGGCAGCTCCTTGCATCGGCTGGTTTTGATGGTACCGTGCGGCTATGGCAGCGCGATGGCACTCCTCTCCACACACTCGAAGGTCATACGAGTGCTGTTACTGATGTGCGCTTCAGCCCCGATGGTCAGACCCTCGCATCGGCTAGTTTTGATGGTACTGTGCGGCTATGGCAGCGTGATGGCACTCCTCTCCACACACTCGAAGGCCATACGGATAGTGTCAATAAAGTGCGCTTCAGCCCCGATGGTCAGACCCTCGCATCGGCTGGAGGTGATAACACAGTAAGACTATGGCAGCGCGATGGCACACCCATTAATACCCTCGAAGGCCATACGAGCCCTGTCAATGATGTGAGATTTAGCCCTGATGGACAGACCCTCGCATCGGCTGGAGGTGATAACACAGTGCGGCTATGGCAGCGTGATGGCACTCCTCTCAATACCCTTGAAGGTCATACGAGTCCTGTCGCTGATGTGAGATTTAGCCCCGATGGTCAGACCCTCGCATCGGCGGCTATTTTTGATGGTACCGTGCGGCTATGGCAGCGCGATGGTACACCCATTAGTACCCTCGAAGGCCATACGAGCCCTGTCAATGATGTGAGATTTAGCCCTGATGGACAGACCCTCGCATCGGCTGGTTTTGATGGTACCGTACGGCTATGGAACTTTAACCTCGACGACCTTGCCGCAAAAGGCTGTGATTGGCTTAGCGACTACATGACTAATCCAACCACTCCCCAAGAAGAAAAAGACCTCTGCCCAAACCACAGCGCTTCAGCAAGTTCAGAGGTTACTTCCAGCTCAGAACTCAGTAGTTGGGCAAACCCTATACAAAGCGCCTTCACAGCTCTTTTGCAGGCTTTCAATAAACGCTAACCACCATTGCTTATTCGTATAGTCAGGTAACGAGCTGACCGACAGTTAGCTGACAGTCTTGTGCAAAGTCGGGTATAGGCAATTGCTTGCTGGAGCTGAATGTAAAGTGCCGTTCGCAAATCAGGCGTGTAGCCAAAGACGCAATCTTCTGCCGGGTCGATGAGCCACCCTAGCTGCGTGCCGTGCACCAGCGCATGGAAAATCTCACCGTTGATGTCACCTCAGGAATAACATGACGTTGGACTAGAAACCTCATGCGGTTGGGAGTCAGTGTCACTCTGCGTTCGCTTACAATTAAGGCTGTCAGCCACGAGTTTTACGATGGTTCAGGCTAAACCAAAATTAATGACGCTCCAAGAGTTTCTGGACTGGAAGCCAGAAACAGGACGCTATGAGCTGCACGACGGAGTAATTATTGAAATGCAGCCAACAGGTCCCCATGAGCAGGTGGTTGGTTTGCTGAACCGCAAGCTAAATGTATTACTTGACCAGCAAAACCTGAACTATTTCATACCCAATGAACTATTTCATACCCAATACAGCCATGATTCAGCCGTTGGGCTTTGAGAGTGGCTACAAGCCAGACCTGATGCTGGTGACCCTACAGAACTCTCGAAAGAACCTCTATGGAAGCGGGAATCCATCATTACGCTAGGCAGTTCAGTCAAACTAGCTGTTGAAGTCGTTTCTACAAACTGGCCCGATGACTATGCCCGTAAATTTGAAGACCGTAAATTTGAAAACTATGAGGCAATGGGCATTCAAAATTATTGGATTGTGGATTCTTTAGGATTGGGCGGAGGACTCGGCGGACGACAATATATCGGGACACCTAAGCAACCGACGATTACAGTCTGCACGCTAGTAAATGGCGTCTATGATACAAAACTCTTTCGGCAAGGCGAAACCATGGTTTCGCCAAATTTATCGGGCTTTCAACTAGCCGTGGATCAAGTGATTGGCGACATCTAATCATCGATCCATTAAACCAACAGCCAACTAGCAAGCCCCCAAAAGGGAATAAACCTAAGAAAGCGCGTTCCCGCCTCCTTTGGCATTACCGCCCCCATCAGCCAACTCTGAAACACCCAAAATAAGATTAAATCCACACAAAACGCGATCGACACTCGATCCGTTGCCAGCTTGTGTAAAAAGTATTGCCCCCGCTCCGCAAATGACCCAAACTCAGGCCGCGCAAGGCAAAACCAGGCGATCGCCCCCGTGCCTACCACCAACCCAATCAGTCCAAAGCTGCGTGCCACCCAGCCCTTCTCAACCTTCTCAACCTCTTCTGCATCTACCGTAGGTTGCGCCAATCGCTGCGCCATATACGGAATTAAAAACACATTGGTAAGAAACATCTCCGCGCTCCAAAGTGCCACCTGGGGGAGATTTTTACCGCGCTTATCGAGCAATAGCAGCGGTAAAAACATAAAAATCCAGGCCTCTGCAAAGTTGAAGAAAGCTTCTGAGGCTGGGTGCACCACTGGGGCCGAGATACCGATGAGAGGCCCCAGGGTGAAGCCTAATATCGGTAGCACAAAAAAGAAATTAAGCGATTCGGCTAAAATCTCTTTTATGGTTTCTGGCTGAATGGCCCAAATCGGGTCACCGGGCAGGAGTTGATTGGGGGCGGATAACAACAATACAGTAACGTAGATGACGACTAACGCCCAGAGTGCGCGAGAAAGCCACTGATGAGAGGTTGTTGTTGTTGTTGGCTTCAAAAAACGCCGAGCCAACGGCGTCACCGCTCTAATGATGGCAAAAGCCACCTTCCCAGGCTTTATGGGCGACTCCACAATATCTCGCCCATAAATCAACAGCCCAGAACTCGGCGAAAGCTTATAAAAGCTTACCCCCCGCGTATTCGGAAACACGATGCCACCTAGCTCCACATGCCACGTGAGACCCACCGACAACGCATCCCCCGTCGTAATTTCATCAATAATGAACTGAAAATCATCCGGCACACTACTCATCGACTCCGCAAACAGCTCCCGCACCGCCGCCTTCCCCGTAAACTCACGGGCAAAATTCAGATCTTGATAAACGCAATCCGGATCGACATAGGCGATCGCACTCTCCAAATCACGACGATTAATCGCCGCATACATCGCCTGAATCGTCTCACTGGCTGACATCATTTTTTTCAACCACAGAAGAAAATAAGAGAACTTGAGATAGCCGTAAAACCGATGCTGAGTGTGCCTTTTCACACCATCAGCCGAAAGATATACACAGGGCAGCATAATCGGAAAAATAAGCGGCTAAGTGGGAAAACTGAGGGCATTAACGACTTATCAACCATCAATCCGTCAGGACCTACAGAATGGATGTAACCACTCAATTAATAGGGTACAGCCTTACCGAAAAGCTGTATGAAGGATCGCGAACCCTAGTGTTTAGAGGGCTTCGCGATCGCGATCAGCACCCTGTTGTGGTCAAATTCCTAAAAGACGCCTTTCCCAGCTTTAATGAGCTGATGCAGTTTAGCAATCAATACAGTATTGCTAAAGATCTCGATGTACCCAACATCGTAAAACCCCTGGCCCTGGTTCCCCACGGCAATGCCAGCGCCTTGGTCATGGACGATTTTGGCGGCTGTGATTTAACCCAGTTCTTTAAGCAAAGGGTTGAGACGCAGTCTTCAGGTTTCTCCTCTGATGATGGGGCAGGCGATCGCACCCCATTCCCCAAACTCGGCACGAGCATCCCAGACCTCATTCTCTTCTTTCAAATTGCCATTCAAGTCGCCGAAGCCCTAGAAGGCATTGGTCAGGCGCGGATTATCCATAAAGACATTAAGCCCGCCAATATTTTGATTCATCCCGAGAGCCGCCAGGTGAAGCTGATCGACTTCAGCATTGCCTCATCACTCCCCTCGGAAACCCAAGAGATTCAAAACTTAAACGTGCTAGAAGGCACCCTGGCCTATATTTCTCCTGAGCAAACGGGGCGGATGAATCGCGGCATCGATTACCGGAGCGATTTTTACTCCTTTGGCGTGACCTGCTACAAGCTCCTCACCGGACAATTGCCCTTCACCGCTGACGATCCGATGGACATTGTCCATGGGCATTTGGCCCGGCAGCCCGTGCCCCCGTATCAGTACTGCCAAGGCAATTTGCCCGTGGTGGTCTCTGATATCGTCATGAAGCTGATGGCCAAAAACGCTGAAGATCGCTATCAGAGCGCCTACGGCCTAAAGTATGACTTGCAATATTGCCTAGAGCAGCTCAAAGAAAACGGGCAGATTAAACCCTTTCAACTGGCCCAGCAAGATGTGTGCGATCGCTTCCTGTTACCCGAAAAAATCTATGGCCGTCAGCGTGAAGTCTCCCATCTCCTAGCCGCCTTTGATCGTACTAGCGGAGGCAACACAGAGCTAATGCTGGTGGCCGGTAGCTCAGGCATCGGCAAAACCGCCATCATCCACGAGGTCCATAAGCCCATTGCCCGCCAGCATGGCTACTTTATCCAAGGCAAATTCGATCAGCTCCAGCAAAATATTCCCCTATCGGCCTTTATTCAGGCCTTCCGTAGCCTCATTCGCCTACTGCTGAGCGAAAGTGATGCCCAGCTTGCGCGATGGCAGCACCAAATTCTGAAGGCCGTCGGCCAAAATGCCCAGGTCCTCATAGAAGTGTTTCCTGAATTAGAACGGCTCCTGGGGCCACAGCCCCTTGTGAGTGCGCTGAGTGCCGCCGCCGCCGAAAATCGATTCAACCTGCTCTTAAAACAATTTGTGCAGGTGTTCACCCGCCCGAGAAACCCCCTCGTCATATTTTTAGATGATTTGCAATGGGCCGATGCCGCCTCCCTCAAGCTGCTAAAGCTGCTTATGCAAGACGATGGCCATCTGTTGCTGATTGGCGCGTATCGAGACAATGAAGTCTCTCCCAACCATCCGCTGATTGCCACCATTGAAGATATTCAGGCCGAGCGCAAACAGCGAAACAACAACAAACCCTCGACGCTGGATGCTGAGGCTGTCTTAACCGACTTTGGGCCTGACTCTGGACCTGGCTCTGCTACGGAATTCGTGCCTGAATCCTTACTTGAAACGGGGCCTGAAATGGGACCTGAAATGGGGCCAGAATTCGTATCTAAATCTGCACCCGAGCTCTTGCCCCACAATACCCACGTTAATATTTTGGCGCTGGAGCCCTTGGGCCTAAAAGATATCAAACAGTTTGTTGCTGACACGCTCCACAGCGACATGGACGCCGCCCTGCCGCTGGCCGAAATTATCTATCAAAAAGCCAGGGGCAACCCCTTCTTTTCATCACAGATCTTGACCGCGCTCCACGCCGAAGGGCTCATTACCCTAGCCCCCAGTCATCGCGGTTGGCAGTACGACCTGGCCAAAATCCACGCCGCCACCCTCACCGATAACGTGGTGGAATTTATGGGCGAGCAACTGCTCAGACTCCCCGCAGATACTCAAACAGCGCTCAAAATAGCCGCTTGCATTGGTGCTCAGTTTGATTTGGAAACGCTCGTCACCGCCGCCCAACAACCCCTCGCTAAGGTCGCCACCCACCTGTGCTGCGCCCTGCAAGAGGGCCTGATTGTACCGACAGATAGTCGCTATAAGGTATTCACCCCCCAGGATGAAGCTACCCTAAGGGCGGTGAACCCCACCTACCGTTTTTTTCACGATCGCGTGCAGCAAGCGGCCTATGCCCTGATTGATCCTCAGCAGCAGGCGGCCACCCATTTGGTGATTGGCCAACGCCTCCTCCAACACAGCTCTCCCGAACAACAGGAAAACCATCTCTTTGAGATCGTTAACCATCTGAACCAAGGCCGTGATCTGATCACTGCGAGTGAAAAACAGTCTGGTTCAGATAGCTCAGACGGTCTGAACGACTCAATGGACTCAGGTGACGCGCCGCCAGCAGCGCTGACCAAAACGGCGCTTAGCCAGCTCAATCTTAAAGCGGGGTATAAAGCCAAAGCTGCCACTGCTTACGTTGCGGCCCTGGAGTACTTTACCTATGGCCTAGAACTACTCCCACCGAGTGGCTGGAAAACCCACTACACCCTCACCCTTGATCTTTTTAACGAAGCTGCTGAAGCCGCCTACCTGACGGGCGATTTGGTTTCCATGCAGCGCTACCTGGATGTTGTTTTAGTCCGCGCCCACAAGCTGCTCGATAAAACCGCTGTGTATGAGACCCAAATTCAGGCGGCCATCGGTCAAAACCACTTTTTGCACGGCGTCGAAATTACCCTACAGGTGTTAGCCCAACTCGGTGTCGAGATTCCCCGAGAGCCCAGTCCTGAGCATATTCAACAGACGCTCCACGCCACGGCTGAGCAATTGGGCCAGCTGTCTGTTTCATCACCGGCTGCATCACCGGCTGCATCTTTGGCCAATCTGCCTGAGATGAGCGACCCTGAAGCCCTGACGATTATTCGATTGATTTCTAAGGCCGTTTCTGCGGCGTACATTGCTAAGCCAGAAGTGCTGCCCTTGCTGGTGTGTGCGGGCATCGACCGCTGCCTACAGTTTGGCAACAGCCGGTTATCGTCATTTTTATATAGCTGGTATGGGGTGATTTTATGCGGGATTACGGGTGAGATTCTTCAGGGGTATCAAATGGGAGAACTCGCCCTCACCCTGCTAGAAAAGCTCCCCGCCAAGGCGATTCAAACGCGCGTCGTGGCTCTGGTGCACTTCCTGATTTATCCCTGGAGAACCCATATTAAAGAGACTCTTTCCCCTTTAAAAGATACGTTTCAGGTTGGCCTAGACAATGGCGATAATGAATACGCTGCCTGGGCAATCGCAATCCACTGCCACTACGCCTACCTCAGCGGTGAACCCCTAGAACAACTCTCCACTAAAATCAGTCGGTATCGCGCCCACGTCGGTCAGCTCCACCAGGATGCCGCGTTTAACTATCTCAGCATCTATCAGCAGGTCATCTTAAATCTGCTAGGGCACAGCGACTCACCTACGCAGATGGAGGGCGACGCCTACAGCGAAAAGGCCATATGGCCGATTCAGCTCGCCGCCAACGATATGACCGGGCTGTCGTTTCTGCATATCAACAAAGGGATTTTGGCCTATTTGTTTACCCGGCCTGAAAAGGCCCGCGCCAGCTTCGATGCCGCCCTGAACTATCTACCGGGGATTAGCAGTTCGCAATGGCTACCCGTGCTGTTTTTCTACGATTCTCTCGCTGGCCTTGCGATCGCCTCCACCCGCGCCTCTACAGAGGATCAACTGCCCCGCGTGCTCGCTAACCAGGAAAAGCTAAAGGGCTGGGCCAAGCTCGCCCCCATGAACCATCTCCATCGCTGGCATTTGGTTGAAGCAGAGCGCTGCCGACTCCAAGGGGATAAAGCCAACGCCATTGACCATTACGATCAGGCGATCGCCCTGGCAGAAGCCAATGGCTTTGTGCCAGAAGAAGCCATTGCCAACGAACTCGCGGCCCAGTTTTACCTGATGTGGGGCAAGGCCCGTGTGGCCCAGGGGCACATGATAGATGCCTACTATGGCTATAGCCGCTGGGGCGCTCGCGCAAAAATCACCAGCCTAGAGCATCGCTATCCCAAGCTGTTAGAAAGCATCCTGCAAAAAGAACAACAGAGTCTGTCCTCGACAGATACCATTTTGGCCTATGCCAACAACACCACGAACACCACCAGCGGCATAGGCATTCCAGAGGTTATCGATCTCACTACCTTGCTCCACACCTCACAGATTATCTCCGGTGAAATTAAGCTCGATAAGCTACTCAGCGCCCTGCTGGAGGCTGTGATTCAAAATGCGGGCGCGGATAAATGCGCGCTATTGATGCCGCGAGAAGATGCCCATAATAGCTCTAAAAATCAAGATCAGTCGTGGGTTATTGAAGCCTTCTCAAACCTCGGCCAAGAACCCATCCTGCTCCAGTCACAGTTGCTCATTCCCAGTGAAGTACTACCAGTTTCACTGATTAATCAGGTAAAACACACCCAGGAAGCCGCCATTATTTTCAATGCGGCAGTCCATGCAGATCTGACGATAGACCCCTATGTTCTTCGTCATCAGCCCAAGAGCATTTTGTGCACGCCCATTCTCAATCAGGGGAAGCTGATCGCGATTTTATATGTGGAGAACAATCTCACCATTGGGGCATTTACCAAGCGTCGGGTAGAAGTGCTCAACCTCATTTGCACCCAGGCGGCGATTTCTCTGGAAAATGCCCGGCTCTATCAGCAGGCCCAGCAAGCGCTTGAAGAATTACAAAACTCTCACTTACAGCTGGTCCAAAGTGAAAAAATGTCTGCTTTGGGTAGCCTTGTGTCAGGCATTGCCCACGAAATCAACAATCCAATTAATTTCTTAAGCGGAAATCTCAAACCCGCCTTGCGCTATGTTGAAGATCTTTTCAACATTATCGACCTAGTGGAAGCCGATGAACCTAGGGAAAACATCTTAGATGAGATAGAAGAGATCAATCTAGAATTCATCCGAGAAGATTTGCCTAATCTGTTGAATTCCATGAAGTTTGGCATTAGCCGCATTCGCGATATTAGTACCAGCCTACGAACATTTTCTCGGGCGGATCAAGAGCACAAAACCGCCTTTAATATTCATGAGGGGCTCGATAGCACCCTACTCATTTTGAAGCATCGATTAGCCTCGGGCGATCGCCTGCCGCCGATTGAGGTGATTAAGCACTACGATGCCTCCCCGGTTATCGATTGTTTTGCCGGTCAGCTTAATCAGGTGTTTATGAATTTGATGGCCAATGCCATTGATGCCCTAGAAGAGCACAATGAACGCAGGCCAGTTGTGGATATCCAGGCCAACCCTAGCCATATCACGATCACTACCTCCCTAGCAGATGAAAACACGGTAAAGATTGTGATTGCAGACAATGGCCCTGGCATAGATGAAGCCGTCCAGGCTCGCATCTTCGATCATCTCTTTACCACGAAGCCCGTGGGTAAAGGAACCGGCTTAGGGTTGGCGATTTCCTATGCCATTGTTGTTGAAAAACACGGCGGTGACCTCACGGTGGCCTCTCAGGTCGGCAAGGGGACAGAATTCACCATTATGCTCCCCATTGCTGAGACAACCGATAATGTATCGTGAAGATCGTCTGTGATATTACTTAGTCAGACGAAAAAAATCCCACTGCGTCATACAATTTAATCTGGCGAAAAGTATTGATTGTTAGCGATGCCGCAGTTTCCAGCTTTTAGGTTAGATCCGTTAATCGACCGCCATCCTCTAACCATTGATGCTGATGCGAGCCTGACGGATGTGATTGCGCTGATGGCTCAGCCGTCGGTGTACTCTCGGGCGACGCATAGCCTTGGGCCTTTGGTTGAAGGGACTTCAGGGGCTAAAAGGGCTAACGGAGCTGAAAGGACTGCGGGCTCAGACCCACTACCCGCAATGCAACGAGATGTCAGTTGCATGCTCGTACTCAAGCACGGCCAACTGAGGGGCATCATCACCGAAAAAGACATTGTTAGGTTCGTGGCAACGCGTCAAATAGTGACTCATTTTGTGGCGGCAGACGTCATGTCTGAACCTGTGAGGACCCTATATTTTGATGATGAACCAGATATTTTTTCAGCGATAGAGGTCATTAACGAGTACTACGTTCATCATGTGCCGGTTGTGGGTGCACAAGGGGAGTTGATTGGACTGCTCAGTCCCCGACGCTTGCGCAGCAAGATCGCCGCGCCTGAGGTGATCGGCTTTCAACCGGTCAAAGCGGAGATGGACACTGATTTAGTGTATGCCTTGGCCATCGACACTTTAGAAGAGATTGTTCACAAGCTGGCCCAACATTCGGTGAGCTGTGTGGTGATTGTCCAGTCGAGTGAAGACCTCTCCCCGTCATCGTCTTTTACAGGGTCGCCCTCTACAGGGTCGCCTTCTACAGGGTTGTCAAAATCTGTCTCCAGGCCTGTATCAGCCCCTCCTATTCTATTGGGCAATGCGGCCTCCGGCATTGTGGTTGGTATCGTGACGGCGCGAGACATTGTGCAGTGTCAGTACCTGGGGTTAGATTTTGAGCGCACCCAGGTTCAGACCATCATGAGTGCACCGCTCTTTTCGGCCAATGAACAAGACACCTTTCTGATTGCCGATCAAACGATGCAGCGGCGGCAGGTGCGACAGCTATTGGTGGTTAACGATGACGGGTACTTGCTGGGTGTGATCGCCCAAAAGCACATGCTTCAGGCACTGCCGTTGGATCCTGCTGAGGTGCTCATGTTTATGCACAACAGGATCTCGCAGCTTAACACTGAGAAGGTCGACCTGTTCAAGCAGCTTCATCAGTCCCTAGGGCCGCTAGAGATACAAAAAAACAATCGCCTGCAGCGTACGGAAGAAATGCTATGCAGCCTGGCTTTGGGCGTGGGGCTAAAACCGGACGATAACTTTTGGCGACTGCTCGTGAGCGCCCTGGCAGAGGCGCTTCAGATTGACTATGTGCTGGTCGGCAGGCTTCAGGAAGCGAATGCCGTTGACGGCCCGAATGCCGCTGACGGCCCAGATGTCGCTGATGGCCAGCTTGACGGTCAGCCTGGCGGCCTGCTGCCTCTGGCGATTCATGGAATTGAAGATGCCATTGAGAACTTTGAATACGACCTTGCCGGAGAGCTGCACCAAGAGGTGATGGACCACGAGGCTCGTTTTTACCTGGAAGAGGTGCGATCGCTCTTTCCCCAAGAACAATTTTTGCAGGATTACCAAATTGAGGCCTATTTGGGCGTGCCGCTAAGAAATGCTGCCGGGGAGGCCATTGGCCTGTTAATCGGATTGCATCGTCAACCGTTAGAAGACATCGATTTTATCGAAGAGGTGTTGAGTGTTTTTGCCGTGCGGGCCAGTGCTGAGTTAGAGCGCCAAGATGCGGCAAAGGCCCAGCAGGAGAGTCAGTTACAGATTGCGGAGCAAGCGGCCCTGCTCGATGTTGCTAACGATGCGATTTTTGTGTGTAGCCTGGAGCGTCGCATTCTGTATTGGAATAAAGGTGCAGAAAAGATGTATGGCTGGCGTGCCGCCGAAGCCTTGACCCAACCTTCAAACCTGTTGCTAGGCTTCACATGTGAGGAAGTCTCCGTAGGTAAGGAAGGCTCCGCAAATGATGAAAGCTCCGTAAGTAAAGGTGCCAAGGGTGAAAGGGCTAAGAGTGAAAGGGCCAAGGGTGAAGAGGCCAGTTGGGTGCAGGTTCGCGAGCAAGGACACTGGCAAGGTGAACGGGTTCAGGTTACCCGATCTGGCCAGGAGATTGTGGTGATGAGTCGATGGACACTTGTGAACAATCCACAAGGCGAGGCGACTTCTGTGTTAATCGTGAATACCGATATTACGGAGAAAAAACAGTTAGAAACTCAGTTCCTCAGGGCGCAGCGATTAGAGAGTCTTGGGACCCTAGCCAGCGGCATTGCCCACGATCTCAACAACATTTTGACGCCCATTATGGGGGTGGCACAACTGTTGCCGATGCAGCTGCCTGAGATCACGCCAGCGGTGCAAAGAGAGCTGGATATTTTGGAGGCCAGTGCCCAAAGAGGGGCTGAGATTATTAACCAAGTGCTGTCCTTCGCGCGAGGCTCAGAGGGCACTCTCACCTTGCTAGATCTTAAGGAACTGGTCTTAGAGATCCAGAATTTCGCCCAAAAAACATTTCCAAAATCTATTGCGATTTCGAGTGAAATCTCGCCTCACCTATGGTGCATAAAAGGGGATGCCACCAAGATATATCAGGTGCTGATGAATTTGTTTGTGAACGCCCGTGATGCCATGCCCAAAGGCGGCAGATTAAAGGTCGAAGCGATAAACTTAAACCTAAATAAAGCCTTTGCCGATAGCCATTTGGGCGCTCGCGTAGGTCCCTATATCCTGGTCACGGTGGCCGACACGGGGATGGGCATTTCTCCCGAGAATTTAGAGAGAATTTTTGAGCCTTTCTTTACCACGAAGAAACCTAATACCACGGACACAACAGATGCAACGACAAAAGCGGAAGGCGGTACTGGGCTGGGGCTCTCCACTGTTCATGGGATTGTTCGCAGTCATGGTGGCTTTGTGACTACCGAGAGTCAGCTGGGCAAGGGGACTCAATTTAACCTTTACTTTCCGGCGATGCAGTCCAGCCGGAGTGCCTTGGTGCCTGAACGGTTAGATGATTTGCGAGGACAGGGCGAACTGGTGCTGGTTGTAGACGATGAGGCAGCGATTTTAGAGATTGCGCGTAGTATTTTAGAAGCCCATAATTACCGGGTGATGACGGTGGCCAATGGGATGACGGCGATCGCCCAATACACCCAACACCAAGCTGATATCTCTGTTGTTCTGATGGACATTGCCATGCCCTCCTTAAAAGGGACAACGGCCATTCAAATCATGCAGCGAATCAACCCCGAGCTGAGGGTGATTGTGACCAGCGGCCTACCGGCTAATCAACAACGTTATCAACCGAGCAATCAACCGGGCACCACACCCTCTGACAATAGCGTTAAGCACTTTCTTAAAAAGCCCTATTCTCCTGAGATGCTGCTAGCCGCTGTCAATACCGTGCTTCAGGCCGACTAATTATTTTTTTGGTCAATGGCGAGCGCCTGCTCTAGGGCGGTTTTCTCTTTTGCACGTCGGGCATACAGCTCCAACTGGTCTAAGTTTAATCCGGATAAGATGCTGAGATTCTCTAAGCTCATACCCTTCATGAGTAGCTCTATGCACCACGTTTGCCGGGCTTGAAAAGGTGTCGCCGGTAGGCCGGTTGTGGTCAGCATCTCAGCGGCAATGCTCTCCCAGAGCTGGGTGATGCCCCCTATGCCTAATGGTTCACCCGCTTCACTGACAAAGACTTCAGGCTGCTCATCTTGCCGAGTCTTTAGCCACTGGGTGAGCGGATTTTTGAGGTAGGTGCCGTAGCGGTTGCCCATAATCCAACGGTTTAGGGGGACTTGGCGTGGTGTGGTGCCGACGAGAGTCAAGAGGTGTTGATTTTTGCTGCTGAGGGATTGCGATCGCAATAATCCCGCTGCCTCTTGTATCCTGAGACCTGCGCCAAACAACACATAGGCTAGCGCATGGGCTTGGGGTCCCTTTTTCTTGGCTTTTTGAAAAAGCGATTTTACGGTTTCTTTCGGTAAATCCGCCACGGTCACGGCGGCATCTTCTGTTGGACCTGTTGGGCTTGTTGGACTGGCCTCTGCCGGTGTTGTGTTAGCCAGCGCCGTGCCTGAAGCACCAGCTTCACTCACCACCGCATCTTGTCCCCCCGCTAAGAACAAAGCTTCTACCGCCGTCAAAAACTCGTCTGGGCTCTGCCATATCCCATGACCGTCACTGCTAAAGTCCATCACCGCATAGCCCAACAGCAGCGTATTTAAGAGACTTGCAACCTCATCAGCGGGCAGTCTATCGAGTTGAACGGTTCTGAGATAGCCGATCGTTTGTTGATTGCCCTGACGCAGCACCTGTCCTAGAGCCTGGAGGTTTTCCGCTGGAAACTGGCCTGCTTCTCCGATGAGCGATCGCACCAACTCTGGCACACTACCCAGCAGCTCTAGCCCGGAGGCCCCGTAGGCCATCAGCGGATCGTTGGCACCCACGATGTCCGTGAGTGCCACTTGCATTTTGTCGAGGATGGGCGCTTCCTGCAAAAGGGCCAAAAGCAAGCCCTGCTTGCTTCTAAATTGACGAAACAGCGTTACCTCATTTACCCCGGCCTGTTCGGCAATTTCTTTGGTTGTGGTTGCCGTGATTCCTTGTCGGGAAAATAGCGTCAGCGCTGACTTAATGATTCTTTCCCGACTCGATAATTTCCGTTCGGCCATCGCACACTTAATGGAGTCTTCCAATAGATAGTTCGGTCAGTATTCGTCAGTATGAGTGGGCTCCGTCCAATCCTAAACCCACCTAAGACCCTTTTTTTTATTTTGCAAGTATCACTTGCAAAATAAAAAAAAGGAGGTTAAGCTGCTAAATGTAAGCACCACTTGCAAACACTTTAGCGTGTTGGGAAGATTATGACTACTGGCAACTTGTCTAATAGGCGGCCTGGCAAACAGTTTGCAACCGCTGCTAGGGCAGCATCGGTAAAGCCCTCAGCTGAGCCCGCTGCTGTCAAAATTAGTTGGGCCACGGTTGGCTTTTTTGCGGCGATTCATGGGTTTGCACTGCTCGCACCCTGGTTCTTTTCCTGGACCGCTTTGGGCACCGCTATCTTTTTGCACTGGCTTTGTGGCAGCGTCGGGATTTGTCTAGGCTACCACCGGCTACTGAGTCATCGGAGTTTCCGCGTTCCCCAGTGGTTGGAGTACATTATTGCCACCATCGGCGCGCTGGCATTGCAGGGTGGGCCTACCTTTTGGGTCGCCGGACACCGTCAGCACCACGCCTTCACTGAGCATGTAGAAAAAGACCCCTACTCCTCTAAAAAAGGCTTTTGGTGGAGCCACATGCAGTGGATGTTTTACCTCAAGCCTGAAGTGTTCGACCGTAAAGTGTATGCCAAAAAAGCGCCCGATATTGCCCGCGATCGCTACTATGCCTTTTTAGATAAGTATTTTCTGGTGCTGCAAGTGCCTCTTGCACTCACTCTCTATGCCATCGGTGGCTGGTCGTTTGTGATTTACGGTGTGTTTGTGCGTGCAATCTTGCTCTGGCACTGCACATGGCTGATTAACTCTGCTAACCATATGTGGGGCTACCGCAACTTTGCCAGTGATGATAACTCTCGTAACCTCTGGTGGGTGGCGCTCCTCACCTATGGTGAAGGCTGGCACAACAACCACCATGCCTTCCCTAAAATGGCGAAAGCGGGCTTGACCAAGTGGGAAATTGATCCAACGTGGTGGCTGATTAAAGGGCTCAAGCAAGTTGGACTTGCAACCAAGGTTGCCATGCCACCCGCGAAGGCCAAGCTCCAGTAACCGGTTGCACCACGGTAAGGCCAGTAAAAAGACCAGAAAAGAGGCCAGCGGAGGATGAAAACATCATCCTCCGCTGGCCTTTTGATATGTTGCTTGATAGGTTAACTTCGCCGAAAACCCACCCCTGCGCCCCTCCCGAGAGGGGCTCCCGTGTACACACAAGTACAAGAAACCGCTACATGTCTTGCTATGGTGTGGATATCCGTTGGAAATGGAGGCCCAGTGTAGCCCTATGACTGCCCATAATAATCCACTAGCGATTTATAGCGCTCACCGACCAACTGTCTTTGGAGATCAGCGATTAGA
>JBCDAG010000007.1:0-44931 GCA_039186165.1 Cyanobacteria bacterium P01_F01_bin.53 | reverse complement strand
GAAGCTGGCTGATTGAATTCGCAGTATTTGTACTTCGCGTTCGCGGTTTTTCATCAGAGGCCATTCCTGAAGGGCTTTCCTTCTGGCTTATACCTCAGTTGCCTGTATGAAAAGGTGGCGAAAACTTACAGACACCAACGTTACTTGGCATTGGGAGGATTTTCTGTGGGCGATACATTAATTCAAAAGCTCGAATACCTAGAAGCAGAAACTAATGTACAAACTGGCGGTCAACCGTACCAATGCATTAGGAGGTTTGCTATACAATGGTCCAATGCGTGTTGATTTGTAACCTGCTAGTCCCTTTTGGTGATTGACGTTTTATGGCCCGTGATTACTACGAGACCCTGGGTGTCTCGCGCAATGCCGAGCAAGATGAAATCAAGCGTGCTTACCGTAAGTTAGCGCGTAAATATCATCCTGATGTCAATCAGGACGAAGGTGCTGAAGAGACCTTCAAAGAAGTCAGTCGGGCATACGAAGTCCTTTCAGAACCAGAAATGCGGGGTCGTTATGACCGCTTTGGCGAAGCTGGTGTGGGCGGCGGTGCCGCCGGAGCTGGTGGATTCCAAGACTTTCAGGATATGGGCGGATTTGCCGATATTTTTGAAAGCTTTTTCAATGGATTTTCAGGGCAGCCTGGTCAGCAACGCCGTCGAGGCCCCATGCGTGGTGACGATCTGAGACTCAACCTTAAGCTTGACTTTAAGGAAGCAGTCTTTGGCGGTGAGAAAGAAATTCGGATTAGCCACTTAGAGACCTGTGAAACCTGTAAGGGTTCAGGCGCTAAACCAGGGACACGTCCACGGACTTGCTCTACTTGCAATGGTGCAGGGCAAGTGAGGCGGGCAACACGAACACCCTTTGGTATTTTCAATCAGGTTTCGGCCTGTCCTACCTGCAATGGCAGTGGTGAAGTCGTAGAAGAGCGCTGCGAAACCTGCGGAGGAAGCGGTCAAAACCAGACGAATAAAAAGCTGAAAATTACGGTGCCTGCGGGTGTCGAAAATGGGACTCGATTGAGGGTTTCCGGAGAGGGCGATGCGGGTAAGCGGAATGGCCCAGCGGGGGATTTATATGTTTACTTAGTGGTGAATGAAGATTCTAAATTCAAGCGCGATGGCATCAATATTTTGTCGGATTTGAAGGTGAGCTATCTTCAGGCAATTTTGGGCTGTGAGCTAGATGTGGAAACAGTTGATGGTTCTGTGGCCCTACAAGTCCCCTCAGGGACTCAGCCAAATACAGTGTTGTCGCTAGATGGCCGTGGCGTCCCTCGGTTAGGAAATCCGGTGAGTCGAGGGAAGCATCTAATCACCGTCAAAGTAGATATTCCGACTCGACTCAAAGCAGATGAAAGAGATTTGCTCATTAAACTGGCGGAGGTTCGTGGGGATTCTGTGGGAAAGGGTAAAAAGGAAGGGTTTTTAGGAGGGCTATTTAATGGATAGCGCTTTGCTATTTAGCCTCAACCTTTCCGATATCTCATGCTGCTTGCAAGCCTGCCGGTCCCAAAGCACTCGGCCTCAGACCAGAGAACAAGTCACAGGTCAAGACGATGTCTGAAGAAGTGGTGGCCGATGAACAATTGGACTTGAGGGGAACGCCATGCCCGCTAAATTTTGTACGTACAAAATTAAAGTTGGAGAAAATGGCTCCCGGTTCACTGTTAGAAGTCTGGCTAGATCCTGGTGAACCCATAGAGCAGGTACCCGATAGCTTGAAAATGGATGGCTACGGAGTAGAAGCAATCGATGATTGCACAGAATATTTTGCTTTGCAGGTTCGTCGACCGGTCGATCTGTGAGTTCACAAATTAGCCTTGAGAATAATGATTCACAGTTAGCCTCAGCCCCCAGTAATAAAGGGCTTGACGAGGGTTCTTGGCTGGGGACAGTTGTTGCAATTCAGGCGAATTATTATTCAGTGCAGCTAGATGAGGTGCCGCCCCTTATCCAATTCGTGGGTGAAGGAGTAGGTGGCTTGGCCGATCAGCCCGTCATTTTGCTTTGCATTCGCCGGGGGCTTCTCAAGAAACTGGGACAGCAAATTATGGTGGGCGATCGCGTCACCGTAGAAGAGCCAGACTGGCAAGGAATGCGAGGTGCGATTTCAAATGTTCACTCGCGTCAAAATTCCTTGGACCGCCCCCCGATTGCGAATGTGGAGCAGATTTTACTGGTGTTTGCCCTAGCAGAACCTTTGCTAGATCCGAATCAACTCAGTCGATTTTTGGTCAAAGCTGAATCTACAGGAATCGCAATTACGCTTTGCTTGAACAAACGGGATTTGCTGTCAGAAGACACTGTGGATTACTGGCGACAAAGGCTAAGTAAGTGGGGATACCAACCATACTTGGCAAGTATTCGCGATGATATGACATTACCCGATGAGCTACTGACCGAGTTAAAAGGTAAAATCACAGTAATAGCAGGCCCCTCAGGGGTTGGTAAATCTAGCCTGACAAATCGGCTAATCCCAGCACAGAACCTGCGAGTTAATGCGGTTTCGGGGAAACTAGGTCGGGGGCGTCATACCACACGCCATGTGGAGCTCTTTGAGCTGCCCGAAGGTGGTTTTTTAGCAGATACGCCAGGGTTTAATCATCCAGATATTGCCTGTGCACCAGAGGAATTGAGTGATTATTTCCCGGAGATTCAAGCACGACGTGCGATCGCCCAATGTCAGTTCAACAACTGCTTGCACCGAGATGAACCCGGCTGCATCGTTCGAGGTGGGTGGGAGCGTTATGAGAACTATTTGACCATGTTGCAAGAAGTCACGCTTGCTCAGCAAAGCCTATTGAATCAAAAGGATGCAGAAGCCACTGAAAAAGTTAAGACGGTGGAAGATGGCAAGGTGATACATGAGCCTCGACTAGAGGCCAAGAAGTATCGCCGGACATCGCGTAAAACCCGCAACCAAGCCTTTCAAGAGTTGTGTTTGGATCTATCGGCGGTAGAAGATTTAGAAGATCTTGAGGATCTCGAAGATTTGGGCTTATAGGCTCTATAAATTATTCGCCAAATTATTCGCCGCCAAATTATTCGCCACAGTACACGATCAAATCGATTTCGACATCGCCAAACCCAGCAAGGGCAGTCACCCCAACCGTAGTGCGCCCAGGATATCTGCCCGCTGTGAAATGGCTGGCATAAATGTGATTAACCGTTTCGTAGTAGCGAAAATCGGTCACAAAAATGCGTGACATAACGACTTTTTCAAACCCTGTGCCCGCATGTTCTAAGACCAGCTTCAAATTGGCCATGACCCGCTCAGTTTGTTCTTCGATAGAGCCTTTCACGACGTCGCCTGTGTCAGGGTCTTCGGCCAATTGCCCAGTGACAAAGAGGAAATCTCCTGCCCGAACAGCATGGGAATAGGGCGCTACGGGGGGCAGCTTGTCGTCAGGGAGGTTGATGAATTCCAGCATAGGGGATTCTTTCAAAGGTTGAGAACGAAGGCTGAACGCGGGAGATTTTATATGTTTATCGGTATGTGTTTATCGATGCCAGTCCGTGACACCGCCAGGCTTGTCAATCAGGGTGATCCCTTGGGCACTGAGTTCATCTCTGATGCGATCAGATTCAGCGTAATTTTTAGCTGCTTTAGCCGCTGCACGCTGTTCAATGAGGGCATCCACATCAGCATCACTGATGCCGTCAGCTGAAGAATCGGGTTCCATTGATCGCGCTTCAAGGCCAAGTACCTTAGCAAGCTGAACAAGAGTTTGCCATTGCTGCTGAAGGCGTGCAGGATCAGCATCGGGTTGGCCTTCATGGACAATCAGATTTCCTTGGCGCTGGAGTTCTTTGGCAAGGCCGAATAGGACCGCAACAGCACCTGAGGTATTGAAATCGTCATCCATGGACGCCTGAAACTGCTCAAGAGCAGTCTCGTCGAGGGTTACATCCTCTGCACTCCAGCCAAGCTTGCCGCCAAATTGAAGGCCAAAATTCAAGCCTTCATTCAAATTGGCCCAGCCTACTTTCGCTGCGACCATTGCCGCTTCAGTGAAGTCCAAGGGCATACGGTACTTGGACTGCATCACAAACATGCGAACCGCCATGGGGTCTGGACCTTCGGGGGCATCGAGCAGACTGCGAATAGTGGTGAAGTTGCCCAAGGATTTGGACATTTTGGTACCATCTACGTTCACCATGCCGTTGTGCATCCAGTAGGTGGCAAGAGGCGTTCCTGTAGCAGCTTCAGATTGGGCGATTTCGTTTTCATGGTGAGGAAACTGAAGATCCGCGCCACCAACGTGGATATCGATAGTGCCTCCGAAGTGATCGCACACCATTGCACTACATTCAATATGCCAACCCGGCCTACCTGGCCCCCAGGGCGACTCCCACGAGGGTTCATCCGGCTTGGCCGACTTCCACAAGGCAAAGTCAAAGGGATCTTGCTTCACACCATCTTCTGCGGTCTCCACTCGACCACTACGCCCAGCTTCCATGTCATCTAACTGGCGGCCTGAGAGCTTGCCATACCCATCAAATTTTCGAACGGAATAATACACATCCCCGTCAGCGGTATAGGCGTAACCTTTTTGTTCTAGTTCATGTATTAGTCGCTTGATCCCGTCAATAGTACGCGTAGCATAGGTGTACTCATCTGCTTCTAAGATGTTGAGTCGAGCCATGTCTTCAAAATAAGCAGCCGTATATTCCTTGGCCACAGCTTCCATGGAAGAGTCTTCTTTGCGAGCACGGTTAAGGATTTTATCGTCGATATCGGTGAAATTTTGCACATAGCGGACGTCATAGCCACGCCAAGAAAGATAGCGACGAATCGTATCCCACACGATATATGAACGAGCATGGCCCAAATGGCAGTAGTCATAAACGGTAACGCCGCAGCAGTACATTTTGACCTGATTGGGGACCAGGGTCTCAAAAACTTCCTTTTGGCGAGAAAGCGTGTTGTAAATGACTACGCTCATGAGTTTGGGAGGGGTTGGAAAATGAAGGGTTGATTGGGTGCTCGGTGAAAAACATCACTCAAAGCAGCTTCAATAGTAAACAACTTCAATAGTAAGGTGAAATCTGCTCCAGGGGTCGCTTTTGTATTTTTTCAAACGCGAGCTTTCTTTAATTGACGTAAACTTGAGCCCGCAATCTCTAATTGATGCGAGATAATTTACTTTCACTCTGGCACCTGACGCTGCCCATCTTTTACCTATTTCCTTTTCAAGAAATTCTATGACTGCTACGACAATCGCCTCTGAAACTTCAAAGGGTCAGTCAATGGACGCTTCTAAGCATGGCCTGCCGGTCACGATCATTACCGGCTTTTTGGGCAGTGGTAAAACTACGCTGCTCAACCATATTTTGACCAACCAGGAAGGCCTGAAGACAGCAGTGCTGGTGAATGAGTTTGGTGAGGTGGGTATTGATAATGACTTACTGATCAACACGGGCGACGACGACAATATGGTGGAGCTGAGCAATGGCTGCATTTGCTGCACTATCAATGACGACCTGCTCAAAGCGGTTTATAAGGTGATAGAGCGCTCCGATAAAATTGACTATTTAGTGGTTGAGACCACGGGGCTTGCAGATCCACTCCCTGTTGCACTTACGTTTTTGGGCACTGAGTTGCGTGACCTAACTCGATTAGATTCGATTGTGACTGTGGTAGATGCGGAGAACTACAGTCTGGACCTATTCAACTCTCAGGCAGCCTACAACCAAATCGCTTACGGCGATATCATTTTGCTCAACAAAATGGACTTGGTAAAGGAAACTGATGCAGACCTATTGGAAGTCAAGCTACGCGATATCAAAGAAGACGCTCGTATTTTACGGACGGACCACTCCGAAGTGCCCCTGCCGCTGATTTTGAGCGTGGGTCTATTCGAGTCCGATAAGTACTTCGGCAGCGATAAAAAAGAAAAGGAAAGCGGCCACGAAGGCCATAGTCATGCAGACCATGGTCACGAAGCGCATGGTCACGAAGCGCATGGTCACGAAGCGCATGGTCACGAAGCGCATGGTCACGAAGCGCATGATCATGACGCTCATGCAGAGCACGATCATTCTAGTCATGCCCATGGGGACCATTCCAACTGCGATCATGACCACGGACACCACGGGCATGATCACGATCACGGCGATCACTCCCATTTGGACGTGGATGGCTTCACATCCATTTCGTTTGATCGGCAGCAACCTTTAGCGATTCGGAAGTTTCAGCACTTTCTAGACAACCAGTTACCAGCATCTGTCTTCAGGGCTAAAGGAATTTTGTGGTTTGACGAAAGTCCCAAAAGACATGTGTTTCACCTAAGCGGCAAACGGTTTTCTTTGGAAGATGAAGAATGGAACGATCGCCCACAAAAAAACCAACTAGTATTTATTGGCCAGAATCTTGACGAGGCGACCATGCGAGAGCAAATTGAAGATTGTTTTTGCTTGGAATCGAAGGCTTAAGGCAAACGCTTTGGCCGATAGGCAGGTAATCACTTAATGCGAGTACTCATTCAACGGGTGCGCTCGTCTACATGCACTGTAGACGGCGAAGTTGTTGGTGCAATTAGCAGAAGTTGTTGGTGCAATTAGCAGAGGTCTTACTCTACTGGTGGGCATTGCTGCAACTGACACAGAAGAGACGCTGGAATGGATGGTCCGTAAGTGCTTGAATTTACGACTGTTTCCCGCAGGCCCAGACGGGCGATTCGATCAATCCGTGATGGAGCTAGGAGGCGAGCTGCTCGTGGTGAGTCAGTTTACGCTCTATGGTGATGGCACCAAGGGACGACGGCCTTCTTTTTCTAAAGCGGCACCCCCTGCCCAGGCAGAACAAACCTACGACCGTTTCGTTGCCATGCTTCGGAAAAGTGGACTGAACGTGGAAACTGGGAAGTTTGGTGCTGACATGCAGGTTTCTATTGAGAATGATGGCCCTGTCACGCTTTGGCTAGAGCGCGACTGATAATTTCGTAACTGATATTTTATTGACTGATACTTGATTTAATTATCCTGCACTGAATTTAATTATCCTGCACTGAAAATATCGGTGCTCACTTGGAATTTTCCAGGCAATTATACTTAAAGACCCTATGACTGCCTCTCAGACTCGCTTTTCAAAGATTTCTAGGGCTAATCATAGCGTTTTGAAAACTGACCCATGGGAAACCGTATTTCTTAATCATTAATTAATCTAATCAGTTCTAGTGGAAAACCGTAGTGTGCATCGCTGAGGTGGCCTGTCAAAGTAAAGAAGCGTTAAGATGTTGTGATAAAAGGCGCTGTCTGTAATATGCCAATGCGTAAATTTGCCTCAAGTGTACTGCCCGTTTTGAAGGAGGCGATCGCCCTGAAACAAGTAGTATTTTGTGATTTTGACGGGCCAATTGTAGACGTTTCGGAGCGCTATTATCAGACATATCGCAAGGGGTTACTCGCGATAAAAGAACTGCATAAAAAGGAATCTGGCCAGTCACTAGACCTTCAACCTTTGTCAAAAGCGCAGTTTTGGCAGATGAAACAAAATCGAGTCGCTGATGCTGAAATAGCGGCTCGCTCAGGGTTGCCTGATGAACTGTTTGAGCCATTTATGCAGCAGGTAACCAGGATTGTGAATCATCCTAGTTTGTTGCAGTGGGACACCCTTCAACCCACAGCCCAAGCGGCATTAAAGTATTTTAAGTGCTGCAATATGCGGCTTGTGCTGGTCACGCTACGCCATCCCCGTCAGGTCCAAGACTTTTTGCAGGCACAAGGGCTGGAGCACCTGGTGGATGAAGTATATGGTGCATCGGATGTGAATGCAGCCCATGCTAACCGGGTAGAGCACAAACTTGAGCTACTGGCCGAAGCACTAGAGCAACAGCAAACCAAAGGGTATTGCATTCAAAATAGCTGGATGGTGGGTGATACAGAAGCCGACGTCTTAGCTGGTCAGACCATGGGGCTATCAACCGCCGCACTCTCCTGTGGTGTGCGTAGTGCAGCTTATTTGAGCAAGCTGTCACCGTCGGACATTTATGATTGCTTGCTGACCGCAGCGCGTGAGGTGGTCGACGCGGCTGTTCCTAAAGCTGCATAACCAAAAGCTGCATAACCAAAAGCCGCCTAGATCGAGATACGGATTTAACTGCTGACAGCCAAGACTGAAATATTATTATTCTGGTCATTATTCTGGCAGTCTAAATCTTGCCCACCAGCGTTTGAGTGGGTAGTAAAGCGCTGGTGCCCACAAACTACTCAGAATGGCTGAGCTGAGCGCAACTCTTTGATGATATTGCCAAATGGTTCCCAGGCTGTCGTAGAGCGAATGGTCGCCAAATATATGTTGTGCACTGAGCTGTAGGGCCATCGCCGTTTCGGTAATGACGGCTAAGCCAAAGACAATCAGGGCCACCGAAATGAGGTCTTCCTGCAGGAAGCGTCGCTGCTGAAGACGGGCCGTTAGGATACCGGCAATGGTTAGGCCTAGGGCATGGGTCGGAAAGCCTGACGTGAGACTATCTTGTAAGAGTCCGAGGGTGATACCCGCGATCGCACCATCAAACGGTGTTCGACTAATGCTCCACACCACCACCCAAATCAGTAACCAGTTAGGGCCAACCCCTAAAATATCCATGCCAGGCAACCGCATGGGCAAAATCAGCAAGCAGAAAAAGACTGAGCCAATGGTGACAATCCAGTTCCAAAATTGCCTACGAGCGTCTGAGCGTCTGCGGGGTCGGTAGGAAGTCATAGGTGTTTAGAGATTGTCTTCGGTGACAATTTCAGCAGGCGCGGCATCGACATCGAGCTTTGGCGTATAGGGGTGGATGCTGACCCACTCCAAATTACTGATGGGAACAGAAAGCTGAATAAGTGCTTCCGGCGCTGGGCTAGTCCCCAAATCAATGGAAGCAACTCGACCGATGGGCACATCTTGGGGAAAAAGACGGCTAAAAGATGAGGTCACAATGACATCACCTGGCTTAACGTCTGGAATTTTCTCAAAGAACTTTAGGGTAGCTTGACTGCCTGCTTGGCCCTGTAAATAACCTGTAGAACGGCTGCGAGAGACTTTCACACCGATTTGGCTAGTGGGGTCACTCAGCAGTAAGATTCGAGACGTATTGGGCGTGACATTAATCACCCGGCCCACGAGCCCGCCCGAACCAGTGACAATATCACCGACTTTGACACTGGCCTTAGTTCCTTTATTGACGGTAATTTGCTGCCACCAGTGATCAGCACTCCGTCCGATAATGGCAGCTAATGTGGTGGTATCTAGCTCGCTACCTTTTTCATAATCAATCAGTTCACGAAGCTTTTGATTCTGATTCTCTAGTTCTACAACTCGCTGTTGCAACTCTAGAACATACGCATTTTCTATCTGCCTTTCAGGTGCTGCTTGGAGCTGGAAAGGACGTGATAGGAAATGGTAAGCCTCATCGATCAAGTCCCCATTGGTTTGTCGAATGCCCCAAGCAGTACCGATCGCCAAAAAGACCAGGCCTGCTTTGAGCGCATTTTTATCCCACCATCGTCTTAGGGCAAACATTAAGCGATTTAAATCAATTACTCTGCTTTAACTTCTTGACGAAATTCGTTTGGCTTTAACCCAACGGATTAAACCGTGCTTGACGCCATTTAAATAGCCTTTATAGCGTGGCTAAACCCTATCAAAGAGGCAAAACCGGAAGCGATGTTACAGATCACGAGATCGGGCACTGAATACCCGCTCCATTTGGCTGAAGTTTTCCAAGACACGTCCGGTACCTAGTACAACACAGCTTAGCGGGTCTGCGGCGACATGAACGACAATGCCAGTCTCATGGGAGATAAGCGTATCTAATCCTTTAAGCAATGCGCCACCACCGGCCAGCATAATGCCGCGATCAATAATGTCAGCAGCGAGTTCAGGCGGCGTCTTCTCAAGGGTTCGTTTGACGGCTTCAACAATCACAGAAAGCGGCTCTGCCATACTCTCGCGAATTTCTGGGCTCTTCACGGTGACGGTTCTGGGTAGGCCGGAGAGCATATGGACGCCTCGGACTTCGAGCGAGACTTCATCATCCTCAGGACTAGGGTAGGCGGAACCGATTTTGACTTTAATTTCTTCGGCAGTGCGATCACCAATTTCCAGGTTATTCACTTTCCGCATGTACTGCTTAATCGAGTCGGTCAGCTCATCACCAGCCACCCGTACAGATTCGCTAAGAACGGTGCCCTGTAAACTCAGCACCGCTACTTCAGTGGTACCGCCACCGATATCAACGATCATGTTTCCTGTCGGCTCATCAACCGGCAAACCGGCACCGATGGCCGCAGCAACGGGCTCATCAATGAGATACACCATCCGTGCACCCGCCTGAAGGGCTGCGTCCATAACAGCTCGGCGCTCAACGCCGGTAACACCGCTGGGAATGCCAATCACGACCCGAGGTGAAACCAGTGCTTTATTCTCGTGAACGCGACGAATGAAATGCTTAAGCATCACCTCGGCGATATCAAAGTCAGCAATAACACCATCTCGTAGAGGACGGATAGCACGAATGTTATCGGGTGTGCGACCCAGCATTTGCTTGGCCTCTTCGCCCACGGCTAAGGCTTTGCCATTGGTTTCATCAATGGCAACCACGGATGGCTCTTGCAACACAACCCCTCGTCCGGACACGTAAACGAGCGTGTTTGCTGTGCCAAGGTCGATACCCATGTCACGGGAGAGGGATAAGCGATTGAATAAAGCCACAAGCTAAGGGTCCCTTTTGTAGAAGTTAAGACGGCGGTAGAACTAATATCTTCGACGATTCGACTGGATTTTATTACGTTTCATATCGAACCGTCTAGTCAATTGGGTAAGTCCCCCTATCTGCGGAGCAACTAAAAAATGGGTGATTTTACTTAGTTGCCTGACGTTGAGCCGAGAAAACAAGCTCCAGAGGGCTGTCCGAATTAAAATATTTGTACTGAACAATTGTACAGATGTAGCGGCCTGTTCACTCGAAGATGTGACGGCTTTTAGGTTGTCCGTAAAAGCGGCTACGTAAGGTTTTGAGGCGCAGGCTGCCTGTCTTTCGAAAAGTAGTACAATAATACTTATTGCACTGCACGAACAAGCAAAATTCACTCCACTATCTTTAAGTTCGATATTGAATAGAGGGCAATTTGGGGGAGTGTGCCTAAAGTGCACTAGAGTCTAGGCACAGTATTTTAGAGACACCGTATTTTATATACGGTGTTTTTAGCACGTTATTAGTTTTGGGAATTCGGACAATATGAGTGTGAATGTGGTCACTTTGGTAGGCCGAGTAGGCAGAGACCCTGAGGTTCGCTATTTTGAATCAGGTAATGTGCTGGCTAAATGTGGTTTGGCCGTGAATAGGCGATCACGCAACAGCGATCAGCCCGACTGGTTTAACCTCGAAATTTGGGGAAAGACAGCAGAGATTGCGGCAAATTACGTGCGCAAAGGTAGCCTGATTGGCGTTACGGGTTCTTTGAAGCTCGATAGCTGGCAAGATCGCAGCACGGGTGCTTTACGAACCAGTCCTGTTATTCGGGTCAATCAGTTGGATTTGCTCGGGTCTAAGCGCGATAACGCTGCACCCATGAATTACGGCAATGACGAGTTCTAGACACAACAAGTTCTAAACATTCGTTTTGACCTTTAAAAGTCCCTACTGCTCAGTAGGGACTTTGTTTAGATGTTTTTTGTCTAAGCAGAAATCCCTGAAAGCGCTGGTTCTTTGAGAGCACTTTGCATATAACCTAGCCACTCGATCAGACTCTCTATTTGCTTGTCGGGTTTGAGCACGCCGAGGCCACGAATAGTAACTTTGCCGGGGGCATATACGAAGCGCGATCGCAAATGCGCAGGGATCTTCTCCTCAAGCATTGACCAAGCCGGTTTTTCCATCGGCGTTTCCATAATGATATTTTGCTTGCCTTCTGGTTTGATACGAGAAAATCCTAGGGGCTTAGCAATTTGCTTAATTTCTAACACCTTGACGAGCTGACCCACCGCTGGCGGCAATGAGCCATAGCGATCGTTGAGATCAGTCACAATTTCCATCAGCTCTCGCCGGGTGACGGCAGACACCAAATCTCGGTAGATGCTCATTTTCTGATCGACATCGGGGATATAATCAGCCGGAATAAAGGCGGTGACCTTCAGATCAACTTGAGTTTCATCCACCTGAGGAATTTCCTGCCCGCGAATTTCAGCAATGGACTCTTCAAGCATGTCCATGTACAAATCAAAACCAATCACTTCCATTTGGCCCGATTGCTGTGCGCCAAGCAGGTTACCGATGCCGCGAATTTCCATATCCCGCATCGCGAGCTGGTAGCCAGAGCCTAACTGGGTAAATTCTTGAATCGCCCTCAGGCGCTTGCGAGCTTTATCTGAGAGCTTACTTTGATTAGGAAATACCAGCCATGCATGGGCCTGAATACCAGAGCGACCGACACGTCCACGCAGCTGATACAACTGAGAAAGGCCAAACTTATGGGCGTCTTCAATGATGATGGTGTTAACTCGAGGAATGTCTAGACCGGATTCAATGATGGTGGTGCACACCATGATGTCGGCTTCACCACTGCTGAAGGTCAGCATGGTGGATTCGAGTTCACCTTCAGGCATTTGACCGTGGGCGATCGCCAATCGAATCCCTGGAACCGCTTCTCGAATTCGTCCTGCGACCTCCTCAATCCCATTTACCCGAGGCACGACGTAAAAGATTTGCCCACCGCGATCTAACTCCTGACGAATGGCGGAGCGCACTTTTTCAGGATCGTAGGGTGATAGGTGGGTTTTAATCGGGCGACGGGAGGGCGGTGGCGTCGTAATCAAGCTCATTTCCCGCACGCCGGAGAGCGCCATATAGAGGGTACGCGGAATCGGGGTGGCGCTGAGGGTCAACACATCTACCTGGGCCTTCATCGCCTTAATTTTCTCTTTTTGGTTAACGCCAAAGCGCTGCTCTTCATCTACAACCAACAGTCCTAAGTCTTTGAACTTGACGGCTTTACCCAGCAACTGATGCGTTCCAATCACAACATCGAGTTCGCCAGAGAGGAGTCTTTGCAAAATCTCCTTGCGTTCTTTGGCAGTGCGGAAACGATTCAGCAATCCTAGCTGGATAGGGTAGGGGGCAAAGCGCTCTTTGAGCGTGTGGTAGTGCTGTTGGGTGAGGATGGTGGTGGGTGCCAGCATGGCCACCTGCTTACCCGAGGTGACGGCTTTGAAAATAGCGCGCAAAGCGACTTCAGTTTTACCAAAGCCCACATCACCACACACGAGGCGATCCATGGGGCGATCGCTCTCCATATCCCGCTTAACATCCTGGGTCGCCTTGAGCTGATCAGGGGTGGGATCGTAGGGAAAAGAATCCTCCAATTCCTGCTGCCATGGCATGTCTTCTGGATAGGTAAAGCCTTCCATTTGGGCGCGCTTGGCATAGAGCTTAAGCAAATCGACTGCGACTTTTTTAATTGCTTTTCGGGCTTTGCCTTTAGTCTTTTCCCAAGCCTTGCCCGACATTTTGTTGAGTTGGGGCTTTTGCTCAACAGAGGTGCGGTAGCGGGAGAGCGATCCCATTTGGTCCACCGCTACCCGAAGCAGGCCATCCGCATATTGAATAACCAAATACTCGCGAGTTTCTCGATCGACGGTGAGGCTATCGAGACGGAGAAACTGACCAATGCCATGGTTACGATGCACCACGTAATCCTTGGGGTTTAGCTTGTTGGGATCAACCTGTTTAGAGGCAGCACGGCGACGCTTGCGGACGTAGCTGGGGGTAGCAAGCGTGTGCTGGCCGAAAAATTCGCGGTCGGTCACCACGACAATGCGGAAGGTGGGTAGAATAAAACCTTCAAGTTCCGCCAGGCCTGAGTACTTCACTGCAACGGGAATACGTTGATTTTGCAGCTTATCGATTGCGGGATAGTCTTTGGGGTTAGGAATAAATTGAGCCGGACAGTCGTGCTCTTGCAGCAACGCCACCGAACGGGAGGGCTGGGCAGAAATGAGCCAGGGGGAATGTTTGCGATCGCGCTCATCCTGCAAAATGCCAGCCAACTTACCAAACTGGTGGGGAACCGTCGCCAGCGGACGACTCGACAGGTTCAGGCCCACCCCGTCTTCTGCAATTTCGGCAACTTCAATGCGCTGAAACAGCTGAAGTTCTTCTAGGGCTTCTCCATAGGGTCGATGAATCTTCGGCAGACCTTTTGTAGGCAGCTTGATGTCATCCTTTGCCGAAAGGGTTGCCTGCGTTTCGGCCCAATGTTCCTCGACGGTTTCAACCCAGCGGTCAGCATGGGCGCCGCACTGTGAAGGTTCGTCTAAGGCAATAAGGGTATTTTCAGGCAAGTAATCAAGGAGTGACGCGGGGGTATCAAACGCAAGCCCCATGAACCGCCGAATACCCTCAACGCGATTGCTGGTCGCAAAGCTTTCTTGATCTTCAGGGGGCAGCAAATCTTCCAGAAGGCCTTGGTTCTCTAGCGCTCCTGAAATGATGGGGCTGTAGTCGGTGGTGGTGAGGAGCAGGGTTTCGATTTTGTCGAGCGATCGCTGATTGGCCGGATCAAACTCTCTCAATCGTTCAAGCTCATCACCAAAAAGCTCTAACCGTACTGGCAACTCAGCCGCAACCGGAAACACATCAATAATGTCTCCCCGCTGACTCCACTGCCCTTCCATTTCAACGGTAGCCACCTTGTCGTAACCTAACTTGGCCAAGCTCAAGGCTAACTCTTTCAAGTTCAGTTCCATACCCAAATTAATTTCTAGGCAATAGGGCCGAAAGACCTCTACGGGGGGAAGGTGGGGCTGTAAGGCTCGCTCTGTGGCTACAATGGCCATCGCGCCGAGGTGCTTTGATCCCGGTGGCAAGTTTTCACTATCAGCCTTTCCATTGATCAAATCGGAGAGTACTTGGAGCTGCCCCCAGGTCAGCTCGGACTCTTGATCAAACACCTCATAGGGCGAAGATTCAGAGGTGGGATAGAACGCAACGGTGCCCCAGCCCATGGCGTCTAGCTGAGCCGCCCAGCGACCGGCTTCTTCTAGGGTGGCGGTAACAACCAACAACGGTCGCTGCTGCGCTTGGGCGAGTGCGGAAGCAACCAAACCTTTGGGCAATCGAGGAACACCGCTCAGCTGCAAAGCGTTTTGTTTTTCTAATTTGGTGACCAGTTCTTTGCCAAGGGCCGTGCGTGTGATCGCGCGAGTGATTGAAGAAAACGCCATGAAAGTCTATCGAGAGCGAACCCGCCTAAAAGTGTCTGGTTAATGAATCTGGTTAACCATTGTAAGAGGCATTAGGAAAAGACGGCAGGGATATAAACGCACATTGCCTCCTAAGGAAGAAACCCTAAGAGGCAAGTTAGAAGATGCAATGTGCAAACCCAGTTACGGATCTATCCATTAAGCAGCCATAGTTGAACAGAGCTAAGCCTAGACCGCTGAAACTTTTAGCTCTGCTGGCTTACTAGGATCGCCCTGGATTTCAACCCCGCGTCCGTTGGCATCTAAGTGACGCAAAATTTTGTAGATGTTCTCCACTTTATCAACGGCATCAGCTTTGTCAGCAATCTCGATCAGAGACAGAGGAGAGTCAGCTGCACCCAATACCTCTCTTACCTTATTTTGCAATTCGAGCACGTCAGCGGCGGCTTTTTTACCGGCTTCTACACCGGGCTGGTGATAGGCATTGATATTCACCATGAAGGCATAGATGCTGACGGCCCGCTCGTAGAGCGCAATCAAAGCACCGACCATGCGAGGAGAAACATCCGGCACAGTGATGGTAATGGAATCGCGATGATTTTCAAACAGGGCGCGGCGGGTGCCCTGAAGTAGACCCGAGAGATAGTCGCCAGCGGTGACACCCGGCTCTACATCAACGGAAGGACCTTCGCGATCTTTCAAGACTTCGATTAGCGTAGCGAAGAAATTGGGCACGCCTTCACGCAGTTGCTGAACGTAAGCATGCTGATCGGTAGAGCCCTTGTTGCCATAAACGGCGATACCTTGGTAAACCGTGTTGCCGCCTAGGTCTTTTTCTTTGCCCAGTGACTCCATCACAAGCTGCTGCAAGTAGCGGCTAAAGAGAAGCAGGCTGTCTTTGTAGGGTAAAACGACCATGTCTTTTTCACCTTTGCCCTTACCAGAGAAGTACCAAGCCAAGGCCAAAAGGGCCGCAGGATTTTCACGAATACTGTGAATACGGGTCGCATCATCCATTTCCTTGGCACCATCTAGCATGGACTGGATATCAATCCCTTGCAGCGCAGCAGGCAATAAGCCGACGGCAGATAGCTCGGAAGTCCGCCCACCAATCCAGTCGTACATGGGGAATGTGTCGAGCCAGCCTTCTGATTTAGCGACTGTATCCAACTTACTGCCATCGCCAGTAATGGCAACAGCCTGCTTGGCGAAGTCTATCCCTGCTTTTTTGAAAGCGGATTGGGCTTCTAGCATGCCGTTCCGGGTTTCGGGGGTGCCACCGGATTTGGAGATGATGATAACCAGCGTGCTTTTGAGGCGATCGCCAATTTCGTCAAAGGTCTGGTCGATACCGACGGGATCGGTGTTGTCGATGAAGTGAATATTAAGCGGTGGATGGGCACCCGCTAAGGCTTTTGAAACAAACTGTGGTCCCAGGGCTGAACCACCGATCCCAACAGAGAGCACATCGGTAAACCGCTCCTGGTCAGGGGGCTTGATGTCACCACTATGAACTTTGGTAGTGAAGTCTTTGACCGCGCTGAGGGTTTCGGTGACGTCTTTTTTGAGTTCGTCTGACGGTGCAAGCTCAGGGTTACGTAGCCAGTAATGGCCAACCATACGATTTTCGTCAGGATTAGCGATCGCACCGCCTTCTAACTCATCAATGGCTTTGAACGCTTGCTCAAAGCGGGGGGTGAGCTGTTTGACAAACGCATCATCAAAACTCATTCGGCTGACGTCGACATAGATGCCGAGGCCCTCATCGTAATAAAGCCAGTCTTGATAGCGTTTCCAAAGTGCAGCCGCGTCCATATGTACTCTCTCACTAAAATTATTTTTGTATAGCTCTTCTGGTACTTACCAGAGGGGTTGCGCGCCCTACGAATGCTTGTATGTATGCGCGCCTCAAGGCTACTCGAAATTCAATCCATCAGCCGTAGCTTAGGCAACGGCAAAAGGCTTTTTGGCCGTGCTTTTAGGCCCTTCTATCCTGATTTTTCCTATGCTTTCGATAGAGTTCCTACCTCGTTAATACTTTCGAAGGCGCAGCGACTAGCTCCACAGCATGTTTAATCCATATGCTTTTGATCCATTGCTATAGATATAGAGCCTGATAGGCCTTTTTAAACAAAGGTCCGAAGGATTTTAACATTCACGTATTCCACCCCCCTTGGTATCTCCTGTCGGTAAGATATATCTAGGGTTATTGACTAACCTGATCCTAAGATGAATAAAGACTGAATAATTTGCGTGCATATGGATTTTGCCCTTTTAAGTTTTACGGCCAATGTTGGAGGCGTCGATCTGGCAAGCTTAGAAGGCTGGCTAGATAACGCCTCCTTTGCCATTTTATTTGCCACCATGTTGGCGTACTGGGCCGGGCTTACCTTTTCAGAAGTCAAAATTTTGCCCGTGATTGGCGGTGCTGGCATGGCCATTGGCAACCTATGCTTAGCGGCCTTACTCACGTCTCGCTGGATAGAAGGTGGCTACTTTCCCCTCAGTAACCTCTACGAGTCTTTATTCTTCATCGCCTGGGGGATCACGGCGATGCACTTTGTGGCTGAGCGCATGAGCGGCAGTCGCTGGGTAGGCGCGGTCACTTCACCGGTGGCTATGGGCATATCGGCCTTTGCCGCGCTGACCTTACCCAGTTCCATGCAAGTATCTGAGCCTCTGGTCCCAGCGCTCAAGTCAAACTGGCTAATGATGCACGTGAGCGTCATGCTGTTGAGCTATTCGGCATTAATGGTGGGGTCTTTAATTGCGATCGCCTTCCTGATCGTCACCCGCGGCCAAGCCGTCGAACTCAAAGGCAGTTCTGTCGGCACAGGTGGCTTTCGCGACCGCAAGTACAGCTTAAAGCGAGCTGATTCTACGCTGGCGACTGCACCGGTCTCAGCGACATCTGGCGAAACTGAGCCACTGGCTGTTGCTGGCGGCGGCACTGCCCTTTTAGAAAAGACACAGCTCGAAAAGACACAGCTCGAAAAAACGCAATTAGCAGAACAGAAAACATCAGCGGCGGTCGAACTTTCTCCGCAACGGCTAACACTAGCCGATACGCTCGATAACATTAGCTATCGAATCATCGGCTTAGGGTTTCCCTTACTAACCATTGGCATTATTGCCGGTGCAGTTTGGGCCAATGAAGCCTGGGGATCGTATTGGAGTTGGGATCCTAAAGAGACTTGGGCACTGATTACCTGGCTAGTTTTTGCAGCGTATTTGCACTCTCGCATTACCAAAGGATGGCAAGGTAGAAGACCCGCCATCCTGGCAGCCTCAGGGTTTGTAATGGTGTGGATTTGCTACCTGGGCGTCAACCTTCTGGGTAAGGGCCTACACAGCTACGGCTGGTTCTTCTAGGTTGTTGTATTTATCCTTCTAACCAACAGTTCTAACCAACACTGGCAAACAGGGATGCAAGCGGTTGTTCAGCCGCAGTCTCACTGGTGACAATCTCGACGACCTTGTTTTTAGCTGTGTCTTCATTCAGCGCTTCTACACACACTCGGGCAACTTTCTCCCGGGGAATGCTGCCTTCAAATAACGTGTCTGCCGATGACATCACAATGGGTAGCTCGTTCGTCTCGTTTTTCAGCCCCCCTGGACGAACGATTGTGTAGGGCACACCACTATTTTTTAGGTAGTCCTCAGCCTGCTGCTTCCAATAGAGAACACCCCAGAACAGATTGAGAGGGTGGAAGAGTTTGGAGACACACAGCGAAGAAACCATAACGAATTGATCGACATTGGCCGTTTTAGCCGCGTCGACCAAGTTCTTATTGCCCTCGTAGTCAACCTGATAAGGCCCTGTTGGGTCAAAGCTAGGGGCTGCACCTGTGGCACTGAGCAACACTTGGCAATCGGCAAGGGCTGACTCCAGGGTGCTGGGTTTGAGCACATCGCCAGTAACAATTTCGATGTCGTTAGGCAATTCGGCTTCAGCTTTAGCGCGATCGCGAACCAATGCTCTCACCGCAATCCCTTTGGCCAGGAGCCGTTCGACAATGCGTTTGCCCGTTTGTCCTGTTGCGCCTGCTACCAGTGCTCTCATGATTACAATGCGTCCATGTCAAAAAAGTCTACTGGGGCAGTATATAGCAAACTTTCTGGCGTTGAATCCCTCGCTGAGTGGATTAGCTGAGCTTCAGTAGAACAACGAAGGTCGTTATCAATTATCA
The DNA here is from genome assembly GCA_039186165.1 of Cyanobacteria bacterium P01_F01_bin.53. Taxonomy (GTDB): domain Bacteria; phylum Cyanobacteriota; class Cyanobacteriia; order Phormidesmidales; family Phormidesmidaceae; genus Phormidesmis. The sequence continues at coordinate 25,552 of JBCDAG010000007.1, read as the reverse complement.
GTAGGTATCGTTAAGTTGAGAGTATCTTTTATGCAACATCAACTTTGGTTTATACGGACAGAGCACAAGCCAACAAAGCACTAACGAATACCCATCTCATTGGTTCTCTACTTAATTCCTTACCTAAAACCAGTCACTCAGATAGGGAGTGTCCCCACATAGGGGTGTGAATGTGGCTAAAGCTACAGCACGCCCGTGCTCGTCAAAAATAATCTGAAATCATATATATAATTCCTTCTCATGCAAATTCCCTCTAGCTCATCTTCCCCGCAGTTAGGCTCCCAAATTCTTAAGGTGGGTGCTAGTCTGATTGAAGGTAAAAAAACTTCACACGCAGATTTTTCTTCGCCAGAGACATTGCACTTTCAAGGCAACTATATTGGCCAGATGGAGATGTATGCAGATGCAGCCCGTGTTGCGCAGTATCTTGATACTCACCAAGAATGGTTCCATCGCTGTGCTGAGCCGATGACTGTAGAGTCAATTGGTGACAATGGCTATAGCCTCACGGTGGGTAAGTTTGGGGCGTTTAACCATGAGGTTGAGCCCAAAATTGGATTGCATTTGCTCCCCCAAAACGAAGGCATCTATAGAATCGAAACGGTTCCAGTACCTGGCTACGAACCGGCTGGCTATGATGTGGATTTTAAGGCATCAATGACGCTCTGCGAAGGCTCACTTGAAGATGTACCAGAAGAGCTCAATATCGACAAGACAACCCATGTAGAGTGGGACCTGAGCTTATCCACGTGGGTTGAAGTCCCTCGCGTTATTCAGGCATTGCCCGACAATCTGGTAAAAGCCTCTGGTGACAAGCTTTTGAACGAAATTGTTCGCCAGGTGTCTAAACGACTCACCCAAAAAGTGCAGAAAGAGTTTCACACTTCACTGGGGTTGCCGGTTCCTTGCGAGCACAAAAAACGATTCTGGCAGCGCTAGAAATTAACCGACTGCGAAACTACCCTGTTGCATTGGCCTGCTGCAAAGCAAACCTATCAGTCGCTTCGATCAGTGCACTCGTAATTCCGGGTTCTGTGGCTGAATGACCGGCCTCCGCCACGACAATGAGGTCAGCTTCAGGCCAGACACGATGAAGCTCCCAGGCAGAGATCATCGGACACACCACGTCATAGCGTCCTTGCACAATCACAGCAGGAATATCGCGAATGCGATCTACATTGTTGAGCAGCTGATTTTCCTGGGTAAAAAAGCCGCCATTGGTGAAGTAGTGACATTCAATCCGGGCAAACGCGTCTGCAAAGGTGCCCTCGCCAAATCGTTCTACAAGATCGGCATCGGGAATCAGCTTGCTGGTACTCGCCTCCCAAATAGACCAGGCTCTAGCGGCTGTTTGGCGAACTTGGGCATCTGCGCTAGTCAGCCGCTTGTAGTAGGCGGTGACAATATCATTGCGCTCCTCGGGTGGGATCGGTGCGATGTAGCCTTCCCAGGCATCTGGAAAAAGGTAACTTGCACCCGATTGATAGAACCAGTCAATTTCTTTGGGGCGCAGCATAAAAATACCGCGTAGGATAAGGCCGTTGCAACAGTCGGGGTTGGTTTGGGCGTAGGCAAGGGCAAGGGTAGAGCCCCAACTGCCTCCAAAAACGGTCCAGGATGGGATGTTTAGATGCGATCGCAATTTTTCAATATCATCGACCAAGTCCCACGTTGTATTCTCTTCTAACTCTGCATGGGGCGTACTCTGGCCACAACCTCGCTGATCAAATAGGATAATGCGCCATTTCTCTGGGTCAAAAAACTGACGATAGAGCGGCACAATACCGCCACCAGGGCCACCATGTAAAAAGACAACCGGTTTACCGTCAGGGGTACCCGCTTCCTCGTAGTAGAGCGTATGCAGTGACGAAACCGGCAATGTACTACGACGGTACGATTCAATCGGCGGATAGAGCTGGCGCATGGCAACCTTGAAATGATGTTTGCCCTATTGTGCCAGCTTATATTGTGCCAGTTGAAACGAATCGTCGCGCCTACCAAAGTTGCGTCTACCCAACCAGAATGAACGCCTGATCCGTAACGTACATTGACTCGTGACTTAATTTGTTTGTGATTACTTTGTTTGTGATTACTTTGTTTGCGACTACGGCTACTGAGCGCGCAACTGCGTTTCACAGCGTGCAGGAAACACAACCCGCCACTGACCTGTCTTAGGGTCACGGAAAGAAGTGAAAGGATTGGGCTTAAGCGGCGAACGACTCAACTTGGACATATCACAGACCATAAACGTCTTGGATATAGCATACTCAGTATAAAAAATCACCAGTGTGATGAATATGCGAAGTTCAAGGTGATAGGTATCACGAGCTATAAAGCAGACATGATTAAAGCAACAATGTTTGGTACGGTTGCACTGGGTCCTGAAGTCAAAATCCCCAAGATCTCAATCACCAACAGTCTTAATCAAAAGAAGTCAAATTCCAAAAATTCCAAAACTCACAACTTCTATAAATCCACCACGCCTCATAAATCCATCACACCCAAAATCTACGAAACCTAAAATCTGCAAAACCTATGACGGTAGAAGTTTGGCCAGGACGGTCCCATCCCTTAGGCGCTACATGGGATGGCTCGGGCACCAATTTTGCACTGTTCTCAGAAAATGCCACTGGGGTTATTTTGTGCCTATTTGGTGAGGCGGGTGAAGAAACTCAAGTACCCTTGCCGCAAGTAACAAACTACGTGTGGCACGGCTTTTTGCCCTCTGTGGGTCCAGGACAGCGCTACGCTTTTCGGGTAGAGGGTCCCTACGATCCAGAGAATGGTCATCGGTTTAATGCACATAAGCTACTGCTTGACCCCTACGCCAAGGCGATTACGGGAGACATTCGCTTTGGACCTGAGCTATTTAGCTTTCCGATGGACCATTTTGGCGATCGAGATCGCGACTTAGACTTTTCTGAAGCCGACAGTGCCCAGGCGATGCCAAAGTCAGTGGTCATCGATCCTACCTTCGACTGGCAGGACGATACCCATCCTGATATTTCCTGGGACAGCACCATCATTTACGAAGTGCACGTTCGCGGATTTACCCAGCAAAACTCTGAAATTCCAGAGGAATTGCGAGGAACCTATGCGGGCATGGCACACCCAGCCGCGATCGCCCATCTAAAAAGCCTTGGGATAACCGCAGTAGAACTCCTGCCGGTGCACCACTACGACGTGTATCCCGGTCACCTCGTGACCACGGGTTTGCATAACTATTGGGGCTACGACTCACTGGGTTACTTTGCCCCCCACGCTGGCTACAGCTCCTCGGGCTTACACGGCCAGCAGGTACGCGAGTTCAAGGAAATGGTCAAAGCACTCCATGCGGCGGGCATAGAGGTCATTCTAGACGTGGTGTATAACCACACCGGAGAAGGCAACCACCTAGGGCCCACGTTCTCATTTAGGGGCATTGATAACGCAGCCTACTATCGCCTCGTAGAAACCTCGCCCCGCTTCTATATGGACTTTACAGGCTGTGGAAACTCCCTCAATGTGCGTCACCCACAGGTGCTAAAGCTGATTATGGATAGCCTGCGCTACTGGGTGCTGGAAATGCATGTAGATGGCTTCCGGTTTGATCTGGCCTCGGCCTTGGCCCGTGAACTGTACGAGGTCGATCGGCTTTCGTCCTTTTTTGACATCATCCACCAAGATCCGGTGCTCTCAACCACAAAGCTCATTGCTGAGCCGTGGGACTTAGGGGAAGGGGGCTACCAGGTGGGGAACTTTCCACTGTTGTGGTCCGAGTGGAATGGTAAGTACCGAGATACCATTCGCGACTTTTGGCGAGGGGAGCATTACAGCCTAGGTGACTTTGCCTTTCGATTCACGGGTAGCTCTGATCTGTACCAAGATGATGGGCGCTTGCCCCATGCCAGCATTAATTTCATCACGGCCCACGATGGATTTACCCTCAATGATTTGGTGAGCTACAACGACAAGCACAATGAGGCCAATGGGGAGGGCAATCGCGATGGCGAAAGCTATAACCGCTCCTGGAACTGTGGGGTAGAAGGCAAAAGCGATAATCCTAAAATTTTGGCACTGCGGGCTCAGCAGCGGCGTAATTTCTTGGCGACACTGATGCTCTCCCAAGGCGTACCCATGATTCTGGGTGGCGATGAGATGGGGCGCTCAACCCGTGGCAATAACAATACCTATTGCCAAGATAGTGAGCTGTCTTGGTTTAACTGGCGATTGAAGGAAGGAGATCGCGAGCTACTGGCGTTTTCAAAACAACTCATTGAGTTTCGTCAGTCTCATCCTATTTTTAGTCGTCACCAATGGTTCTTTGGTCGCGAAATCCATGGCTCAGGCGTGGTTGATATTGGCTGGTTCCACCCTGATGGCACGACAATTGATGATCGTGAGTGGCACGATAGCTCTACCAAGGCCATCAGCATCTTTTTGAATGGGGCTGAAATTCCGAACTTAGACAGTAAAGGTCAGCGCATCTTTGACGATAGCTTCCTATTATTTTTCAACCCGTCAGAAGAGGCCCTGCTGTTCTTGATCCCTGAGTCCATTGAAAAGCAGGAATGGCAGGTGATGATTGACACGCAAGTTTCTACAGGGTTTGTGGACGACGGTAAAATTTACCATCGGGAGCACTCTGTGACAGTGGCAGCGCGATCGCTGATGGTCCTCAACTGTCCCCATTGCTTCAGCATGGCAGACTTTAATCAGGCCAATAATAAAGACTAACCATCGACAACACCCCTTCACAAAAGGGTAAATTACGACAAATTACGATGTCTTGTTATCCCAAAATCTATGATGTCGTTCGGCAGATTCCCTACGGGAAAGTGGCGACCTACGGCCAGATCGCTGACTTAGCAGGTCTCATCGGAAAACCTCGGGTGGTAGGCTATGCCTTGCACCGGGTCACGACCGCCTCAGAAGATATCCCCTGGCATCGGGTGATTAATGCAAAAGGGAAGGTATCACGCTCTTCTTTACGCGATGGCAATGACGACCTACAGCAGCTCCTACTAGAAAAAGAGGGGATCACCTTTATAAAAGGGAAACTGGATTTGAATATCTACCGATGGAAGCCTGATTTTACAGTCATTGATCAGTTCCTTAATCATTCCACTGATGAACTAGACAATGAGCTAGGCAATCAGACAATTTAGGAACGTCAAGAAGAACGCCCCAAAAACTGACTCATCAGAAAATATCGACCACAAAGAATGCCGCTCGACGAACCCCTTCGAATAGGGCATTAAGCGGCATTTCTTGTGAGTTCAAGGTGTTCCCTTCCGAAAGGAAAGACCAATGGCATGAAACGGCCTACGCGGTCATCATCATTGAGGAAGGGAGCTTGCTGCTAACCTCAACGGTCAATTCCGTCGGCGCTTGAATATTTTTCAAGCTGGTTTCAATTTGCTGCGCACCTTCATTTTGAAGATCTTCAATGTACCCAGGTCTTGCCCGAGTAGCCTCTGCTTCGCTGTCAAACGGACCAAAATAGTAAATGCAGTTAGGCTCTGCCGTGGTGATTCTGACCCACCAAGGTGTAGAACCGAACCCGAACAAGTTACTAAAGAAGTTTTTCATCACAGTAATGAGAATCGATTTATTAGGTGAACAGTTTTGCTGATGTCGTCAGATAGTCTCAAGAGAAAAATCTTGTTGAGATTATCTGCACTGAAAATAGTCAGAACACGAGGGTATTGCCGTTAGAGCTATGGGGATTCAGGCAACGATCCGACTTAGTAACAGAAAAATAAATAGATGGATGGAACAACAAAACCTACTATGCAGGTGATGAGGTCACCCTATTAGCGACCTAATGGATGACTCAAAATCAGGGCTTAAACCACCCTGAGTCTCCCCTTAGGCAAACTATAGAGGGAGTCGTTGACTACGCTATTGATATTTGTGACACAGCCATTTTAGAACAAACGGCTTTCTCACAAATGTTTGCTATTAACAGTCTGTGAGAAGTTCTAAGGACATTAAACAGATGTTTTTGAGCTGCAAATAGCTTTACGTAGCGGCCCAGGGCAGGCCTGTGAACGAACGAATTAAAGGTAGGGGCTGGCAAGACATTATGACAAAAAAGCTATACGAAGCCTAGTTTATTATCTATGGCTCTTGACCTTAAGCATTCATATCAACTTGCGCTTGTGATTACTATCCTCTTCTTTATACTTCTTTACCTGGAGAGCTGGCAATCGTTAAAGCCGGTAATTTGTTGACCCAGGCCTGGCGATAGACCTCATATAAGGCCATACCAGTTGCTACAGAGGCATTAAGACTCGGGGTTTTGCCCTTGAGTTGGATAGACACCAACATATCGCAAAGATTTTGAACCGATAGGCTAAGACCAGTGCCTTCAGCGCCCACAACGAGCACCACAGGTTCCGAAAAATCCGTGGTGTGAATAGACTGGCCAACATTGCCAGCTAAGCCGTAGGTCCAAAAGCCACTGTCTTTTAAATACTGGAGTGATCGTCCCAGATTAACGACCCTTGCAATTGGAATATTTTCTAAAGCCCCAGCAGCTACTTTGGAGACCGTAGAAGTGATCCCGACCGCTCTGCGCTGTGGGATCACGATCCCTTGAGCGCCCATGGCTTCTGCTGAACGGATAATGGCACCCAGATTGTGGGGATCGGTAATTCCATCAGCTGCAACAATCACAGGCCGCCGCGCCGCCGCTTTTGCCTGGGTAACCATCGCCTCTAGCTCAACATAGGCGTGGGCCGATACCTGGGCAACAATACCTTGGTGACTAGCCCCTTGGGTAATTTGGGACAATCGAACATTTTCGACTTCATCAACAACCGCACCGTTGGCCTTAGCTTCTAAAATCAGGGGACGAAAATGGGCATCGTAATGCAGCTTAGTGTTAACCCACAGCCGGTTTAACGCACGATTGGCTTCTATGGCCGCTTCAACGGCGTGACGACCATAGATCAGATCGGGCTTCATGGGCTCTTCGCTCTCATAGCCAATACCTTGAGCAAGTCCTGAGCCTAGACCATCCTGACGATTTTTACCGCGATAGTTGGCTCTAGGGAAGCGATCACCTGAAGGGCGGCTTTGCTTCCGCCCCTTACTGAACTTTTTAGCACCAATTTTTTTAGCACCAGACTTATTGCCCGATTTACCAGCAAACTTGGGCCGACCTGAATGCGGTCGATCCGAGCGTTTTAAACCGATTTCATCAGCATCCTTGCCCCTTAGCCTGGGTTTAGCGCCTGCGTTAGAACTACTAGTCGGCCCCGACTTTGAATAGGGCTTACCTGTGGATGAGCCATTGGAAGAGCCCTTACGGCGACCAGACTTTGGACCTGTTTTTTTGTTACGGGGTCCTCTGGAGGATGAGTCCGAGGAGCGTTTGGAATTATAGGGTGAATTATTGGGGCCACTCACGGGTAATGCCTCTGATTAGCTCCCTAAGGGGCTTAAAAATACTTTTATTAGTGTAGGCGCTCTTAGGTCCGATTCGTATGGATTGGACTCTAATGTCCATGATTATTAGGCTTTTACTGCGGCTGTCGGTGGATTGTTCATCTGTTGCACTTATCAAATTTGTAACTTGTCAAATGTCGAGATGCTGCAATAGTTCAAATAAGCGGGGCTGATTGCTGAGATAGAGAAATCCAATGAGCGCTTCAAAGCCAGTGGCTTTTTGGTAGTCTTTGGCATCTGCACGTCGGTTGCGCCCAGAAGTCGCATTCCGCCCTCGGCGTAAGATGTCTTGTTCGGATTCGGTTAAGTGAGGTAACAGCACATCTACATGTTGCGCCTGTTGTTCTGTGTTTACTTGAGCGACAACCTGTTGATGATAGTCACGAACCCGTTTAGCGGGCAAAAGAAAGCGCGATCGCACATACAGTTCAAAAACAGCATCGCCAACATAGGCTAAAGAAACCGGTGCGATGGACGCCAGTTCTGCAAAGGTAGGTTGAATACCTGCAAAAATTTGAAGCCCAAAATTCTGAAATTCAGAACCTTGGGCTTCGGGTATATCTGAGGTTGGCGTTGATCCTGAGGTCACAGCTGATATCTCGGGAGTACGGGTGATATCTTAGGAATAGAGATAGAAAATAACAGTTTTCATAGAACTACTAAACAAATAGAGCTACTAAGCCTTGCCAGTCCAACAGTTTAGTCAAAAAGAGCCATTTCGAGAAACGAGTCTTCTATGCATTACGAGTCTTCTATGCATTAACGAAGCCATGAAGACTCACGAGCTGAGTACACAGCAGCAGCCTTTAACTAGAAGCAACTTAGCTATGCTTTTTTCAGATTTTCTAAAGCAGCATCCACGTTGGGCTGTAGAGATAAAAATTGCTCTAAACGAACGAGTTTTACTGTTTGGGTAACCCTAGGGTTACTCACCACCTGGACACTACCGCTCTCACCTTTGGCTTTTTTGACCAAGCGAACAAGAGCGCCCAAACCAGAGCTGTCAACAAAATCAATTGCAGACAAGTCTAAAATGATATGGGCTGGACCATCTTCAATGTACTTATTGAGAACCTTGAGAAAGGTGGGTTCTGAAAAAGCATCGAGAAGACCAGTGAGGCGAAAGATTTGACATTTGCCCCTAACTTCGCGGGTGCCTCTTAGACTAACTGTTAGGGTAAGCGACTCAGCGATGGGAGGATCCTCCTGATATGCCTAGCGTTGAACGAATAATATGACGATTAAGTATAGGGCAAGACACTATGGACCGCAAGCAGCCTAAGGGTCAGATCAGGGACTAGCAAAATAGCCTGATTCAGTGCACTGACTTAAGACATTGATATCATGCCCTATTGAGGGTCAGTATGCTTCACTCAAACCAGATATTTTTGTTGTTTTTTATTTTGATGTCGTAATCATCGTTAATGCGCATAAGTTAATAAGCGATGGCCTCATAGAGCCAGTTGTCAGCGCCATGAGGTCATGTTTTGCCTATGGAGGGGTGTCGTCGATGCAGTGTCGTCGATGGTAACGACTACGCTCTACGCGATCGCATTGTTTGCACAAAGTCAGCAAACAGGTAGTCAGCATCGTGGGGACCAGGGCTCGCCTCTGGATGGTATTGCACGGAGAACACCGGCAGCTGCCGATGGCGAATGCCCGCAACGGTCTGGTCGTTCAGATTGAAATGGGTCACTTCCACGTTGGAATCATCGATAGAGCTGGCATCGAGGGCAAAGCCGTGGTTTTGGCTCGTGATTTCGACCTGCTCGGTGAGACCACAGGGCTGATTGAGTCCCCGATGACCAAATTTGAGTTTGAAGGTTTCAGCGCCGAGGGACAGGCCCAGGATTTGGTGTCCCATGCAAATGCCAAACGTTGGTAGCTGGCTCTCTAAGAGGGCACGGGTGATTTCAGGGGCATTGGTGACCGCCGCGGGATCTCCGGGACCATTGGAGAGAAAAATGCCGTCGGGTTCGTAGCTAAGAATTCTATCTGCGGGCGTATCGGCCGGGACTACCGTGACTTGGCAGCCATAACTGGCTAGGCGCTTCAAAATATTTCGTTTAATCCCAAAGTCAAGAGCAACCACTTTCAGTGGACGCTGGTCAGGTTCAACCTCAGTATCGTTTGCGCTAAAGGCCCAGTTCTCTTCTGTGGACTCACCCCACTCATAGACGTTATCCGTGGTGACTTCTTTGACAAGATTGAGTCCTTCCATGGAAGGGAGCGTTTGTAGCTGTCGCAAAAGCTCTTCAACGTCGAGGATTTCGCTAGAGATAATACCGTTCATGGCACCAACACTACGCAGCTTACGGGTGAGGGCGCGGGTATCTATGCCATAGATGCCAGGAATATCATGCCCCTTGAGGTAGTCACTCAGGGATTGGGTAGAGCGCCAATTGCTAGGGCGATCGCAAATGTTTTTAGCGATCGCGCCTTTCACATGGGGCTTCTGCGATTCTTCGTCTCCAGGATTAACGCCAGTGTTACCCAGCTCTGGGTAGGTAAAGGTCACCATTTGGCCACAGTAACTGGGGTCCGTCATCACTTCTTGATAGCCGGTCATCCCCGTGTTGAAAACCACCTCGCCCATGGTGGTACCGTTGGCCCCAAACGACCATCCCCGATAGACAGAACCATCTTCTAAAACAAGCAAAGCAGACAGGGCAGAGGGATCAAACATAGTGGTGCAGGTGGGAATGATGCGAGGGGACGTTAAAAGGCAGGCTGGGCGAAAAACACTGAACTTGCTTAGGTTTTATCAAGCGCTCTGACAATAATATCCGTATAAGGCGCGAGGAATACAGAAAACCAGTCAGGGAAATTTAATCATAGATAACGTGAAACTTTTCCATGGGCCAGCTTCAATCCGCCTATCGCCTCCTATTGTTGACTGGGTTTGCCGGATGGATATGCTGTGCCTGTGGTTCTCTGCCAAAACAACCCCAGGGATTGCTGACTGGTGCTGTCAGTGGTGATATTAACGACGTAGAGTCTGGGACTCTCTCCGTCGAGAACAAAGCCAAAGAAAGCATCCCGACTAAGGATAAAACCGCACTTACTGAGAAAGCCTCTGCCGCCACCTCTGCCGCCAAAGGGGAGCCCGCCTCGACAACACCTGCAACGGTTGGACCATCAGCCGCGTACCGAGAAGGCATTAACCTAGCCTCTAGCGCTTACCAGCTCAGTCAGTCAGCAATCTCTCCAGATGATTGGGGGTTGGTGGCCAGTCGATGGCGGCGAGCAGCCGAGCAGCTCAAGAAAGTAAGTCCGGAAGATGAACAGTACCCAACTGCTCAGGCCAAGCGGATAGAATACGCCCGCAATGCAGAACATGCCACTGCCAAGGTTCAGGCATTACAACAATCCGTCCAGGTGCCACTGACGCGCACTCGTCCGTCATACGACCCAGTATCTGGAGCGGAGCCTAATACAAGCGCAAATCCTCGCTCAGTTGTCAGTTCACCGAACCGGCCCACTAGCCATTCCAACAACACAACAAGCCGTACTGAAGCCTCAAGCGCACAAGCTGCGCTTAACCGTGTGAGAGTACCTGTGGTGCGCAGGCTACACGGAACCCCTGTGGTAAGAGTCACGTTTAACGATGAGAAAATCTACGACATGATTTTGGATACGGGGGCCAGTCGTACGTTAATTACCCGCCAGATGGCTGATGAATTGGGGATTGTGGCCACCGAAAGAATGCTCGCAACCACAGCTAGCGAGACCGAAGTCGTTTTTGATATCGGTCGAGTGGAGTCTATTGCGATGGGACAAGTAACCTTGCGAGATGCCCGTATCGGCATTGGAGAATCCGTGGGGGTCGGACTGTTAGGCAATGACTTTTTGCGCGGTTACGATGTGACGATTCGAGATCGTGAAGTTGAGTTAGTTGCTGCTGAATAAAAGTTGTTTTGCCTGTTGCAGCTAGAGAGTAGCTTCGACACAAGTAGCCTAGCGCCTACCAAAAAATCGCTCAGGTATGGCAACGCTGTCCATACCTGAGCGATTTTCTTGTCTACTTCATCAATTCCAAGCGATAGTCGCTTAGAGCAGTGATTAGAGGAGTAATACTTACCTCCAAGTAATGAGTTGACGACGTTCCCCAGCATCACGCTTTAGTGAACTCAACAAAGAAGCTGTGCCGTTTTGAGGAACAGACTTTAAGAGCTTCTTAGTGGCAGACTCACGACTGAAACGGTTACCCAGCGACTGACGAAACGCTGAAAGTTCCTTAGTGTTTGCAGTATTGGCGTCTTCCGTTGATTGTAGTAGTGGGGTTCTGGCTAAAGTATCTGTATGACTCAAACCAGAAGAGGCGTCGCTATTGAGCAAAGCTTCTGAGGTAAGCACGGATGAAAAAGCATCTTGAAGGGCAAATTCATCCAGCAGAGCAGCCGTAGAGACCTCTTGCCCCAGGGCCATAACAGCACTTTGGATCATGTCTCCAGACACATCAGTGGTCACAAGGTCTGCAATGGGAACGTAGATAGTTGAAGGAACCTCATCTGCATTCAGCCCTTCTAAAAGCGGTGACTCAACAGTATTTCTAGAGTGGAGATCGGCCTCAATAATGTCGGCTTCAATAAATGGGTTGGGATCCGCCGGCGCAACTTCAGGTATCGACTCAATGAAGGAATTAACCTCATCAGGGGCACCATCGAATGTCTCAACATTCACGGCTTCCAGCTCACTGCCCAACGTGGTGGAAACGCCAGGGAATTCAAGTTGAACCGTGTCGGCCTCATGCGTCGTGACATCCAAGTCAGCCGCAGCTCGCCTACTCGCCACTAGGGGAGATATCTCCCGCTGGGGCATCGTTTGCTGCAATCTTGCCAGCGTAGGCACATAGCTGTCGTTGGTAAAGCGATCGCTATCAGCCACAGGGAACGGCGTAATTGGAGACTGGGCGACCTCTTGGAAGCCGCTCTCTTGAACACTTCTCTCCTGAGCAACGCTCTCTTGAACAGGTGCTTGAACGGGCGCTGCTGGGGTTGTCGCCCTTGCTGAACGCTGCAACTCTTGCAAAATGGAGGTTCCAATGGAGGTCCCTTCATCCTGAATGGGCTCAGAGGGCTGAGTCGAAGGAACAGCTGCCAAGGTAGGGATTTCAGCAACCGGCTGCGAGGGGACGAGGCGAGGAAGAGCATCCTCAACCGAGGTCGTCGGAGTGCTGAAACTGACGGCGCCCTCAGGCGCTTGTGTAGGAAGATTGAACGCGGTAGGTGCTTCTACATCGGAAACTGGGTAAGCAAAACCACCATAGGCTGCCGGGGGAGTATCCAAGGGGAAGCTAGTGCTGCTAGCTTCAGGCTGAGGGATAGAGGCAGTCGTGCTAAAGCCCTGAGTGGCAATAGAGGAATTAGAAGGCACTGCAGAGGTATTCGGACCCACAAGACCTGCCGTGAGCAACTCTATGCCCGATGAACCAGCGGCAGAAGCATCACCCACTGGAGCAGGACTTGGCGTAATAAAGTCTGAACTATAAGAAGGGGTCGGTAGAGAACCCAAGTACACCTGTGAAGCGTAAGGTGTACGGTTAGCAAGTGCACTAGGACTACCGCTAGAGCGCAGATAGGAGCGGACTTGCTCAACAGGATCAGGGCGAGAAGAAGTGACACCGGCAATGCCGACCGTTTCAGGTGTAATACCGCTAAGCTCTCGACTCCCCGGTCTACCGACACTAGACACTCTAGAACCGGCAGGGGCGGCGGCAACGGTGGGCTGCTCGAAAGCCGGCCCCATCATGTCCTTGCTGTAGGTGCCACCTAAGAAAGATTCAGCATCAGCCGATACTTCTGAAGCGGATGAGCGCTTACTACTACTTGCATCGGCTTTATTACCTTTGGCTTCGTCACCAGAAGGAACTTCAAAACTCCACTGAGTGCTAGGAATACCTGCATTTTGACCACAACCTGTCAACGCAGTGAGAATGACGGCTGAGGCAGTAACTTTACGCATTGACTTCTCGACTCTCTGTTTTGGCTTCTTAACTGTTCTACTTAACTGAGCTACTTTACTTAGCTGTGGGACTAGGCAAAGCTCTGGGCTAAATACCGACTTGAGGATAAAGGCCCGATTGGTAAATGTGCCGTTCTTAAACTTTTAAACCTGAGGGCAATATGCCCATGGCTATAAAATTAGCATTACTACAGGAATATTTGAGGATATTTTCTAGTAAATATACGTACTCTTTAAATTAAAAGCGTTGCAACTTACCTAAAAACTACTGACCTCAAAACTACTGAGTCACCAAAGTATTTATTCGTACCCTAATAGCGAGCACCGTAGCATTATCTATAGTCTTAAGAGTAGAGACGCAAGTTTAGGGCTAAAAGTTGCTAACTTCCGTAATATCAACGAAATTATGTGTTGAGAGGCGAGTTGAGAGACTGTCTGTCGATGACAAAGCCCCCTGCTGCTGTCAGTAAAACTTCCCTGCCGCTGCCAGTAAACCTGCTGATAAAACTGCCAGCGACCCAAACCGAATAGACGCTCCTAAGAGGTGGGATTAGTGGCCATGTGGATTATCCAGCGCTGTTAGGTTGTGTATTCTGCATTGATTTTGACGTAGTCATAGCTGAGATCACAGCCCCAGGCCAAGCCTTTACCTGCACCAGCCCCGACATTGATAGTGATTTTAACCGGGTGGTTTAGGGACTCTATACCCAGTGCTTGACGTTCAAAGGGGTCTTGGGTCTTGGCCACTAATAACTCGTTACTATTTTGAGTACTACTGAGTAGTATTTTTGACATGGCCAGGGTACTACGCTCTGATTGCTGCTTGAGATAATCACTAGCGGCATCGCGATCAAAGGATTGAGGCGTGCCCTGACTCATCAGCCTAAAGCTTCCCAGACCAATACTGAGCTCGTTTTGATCAAAGGGAACGCCGGCCCGGCCAGCAGCACCAGCAATTCGGCCCCAGTTAGGGTCACGGCCAAACACGGCGGACTTGACGAGGGAAGAGCCCGCTACGGTACGAGCAATTTGCCCCGCCGCCCTATCACTCATGGCACCAGTTACTTCAATTTCAATCAAGCAGGTGGCACCTTCACCATCTCGGGCAATGGATTTGGCCAAGTGAATGCAAACCTCTGTGAGCATGGCTTCGAGCTTATCGGCCTCGGGGCCAGGTTCAGTAATCGCGGGAGTGCGCGATTCACCATTGGCCAACGCCAGCAAGCAATCGTTGGTGCTGGTATCACCATCTACTGTGATTTGATTAAAGCTTTTTTCGGTGGCTCGGCGCAGCATGTTTTGCCAGAGCTGGGGAGAAACCGCCGCATCACAGGTAATGAAGCCAAGCATGGTGGCCATATTAGGGTGAATCATGCCGGAGCCTTTGGCAATGCCGCCTACACGCACCGGGCGATCACCCATTTGAGTTTCTAAGGCGATGGACTTCGTCACCAAATCAGTGGTGACAATCGCTTGCTCAGCCTGGGGTGATCCATCGGGGTTGAGCGCCGCAACCAGTGCGGGAATCCCCGCGAGCAGGGCGTCTATTTTGATGCGCTCCCCAATGACACCTGTAGAAGCCGTGAGGATTTGTTTCGCAGAAAGGCCTAAGGCTGTCGCTGTTGCCTCGGCGCTGGCGATCGCATCCTGCATACCCGCTTGACCGGTGCAGGCATTTGCTTGGCCAGCATTGCAAAGAATGGCACGGGCGGCGTTTTTTTCTTCGAGTAAGTCTTGGCAATAATCGACACAGGCGGCACGCACTTGACTGGTGGTGAACACACCTGCTGCGATCGCTTCAGAATCTGACAAAATAAGCGCGAGATCCGGCGCCCCTGAAGGCTTGAGACCCGCCACAATACCTGACGCACGAAAGCCTTTCGGGGCCGTGATACCGCCTTCAATAATTTGCCAGTCTGCCATAGTTGGGATTGCTCTGTTGATGGTGGATGGATGATGGTAAGTTTAGGGGCCTTTTTGAGTGGACCTTTTTGAGGGTTACTTTTTTACGGGGGCTTTGGGCTCTCACTCACTTCAGGCTTATCATTTCATGAGTGTAGTCCCCTTAGCCAGCGGTATTTTTTTGTCTGAGAAGTCCTCTATATGTAAGAAGTATTTTTTTGGGCGCTCTGCGAATGAGAGCACCATCGACACACCTTCGAGCACCAAGCACTGGAGTTGGCGCTGGAGGCCCGTCATTGCATCAGTCATTGCACTATCAGGCGGTGGCTTATTAATGGGCTTAGCGCCTGTGAATGCTTGGCCCTTAGCTTGGATAGCCCTAGTGCCCTTGTGGTGTGTAGTACATCACCCACAACACAACTCGCGCAACAGCTTGCTGGCAGCAGGGTTATGGGGTGCGGCTTACCACGGTAGTGCACTTTCATGGATTACGGGTTTGCATCCTGCCACTTGGCTGGGGATCCCCTGGCTGGAAAGCTTGGCTATCATGCTCTTTGCCTGGGCGTTTATTACGCTTTGGGGCGCAGGCATTGCCTTGAGCTGGACAGGGCTGATGGTGGCCTTGGACCGGTGGCAACTATCACGGCAAAAGACGCTGACTGGCCCGACGCGTGTACTGGTGGGTACGACATTGTGGTGCGGGATGGAATGGCTATGGAGTAAGGGACCGCTGTATTGGTCGTCTTTGAGCTATACCCAAAGTCCGCATAATTTGATGGGCTTGCAGCTGGGCCAATTAGCGGGGCCGATGACTGTCACAGCAGCAATTGTAGCGGTCAACGGATTATTGGCAGAGGGCTACTTTGCGAGAAAGCAAGCCTCTCAATCCACAGGCACATTGGCGACGAACGATCTGGAGACGTCTACTTCCAACAGTTCTATTTCCAATACTGTTTCCGGTAGTAAGAAAAAACGAAGACGGTATTTGAGTGGAGCGATCGCACTTTTTCTCGGACTACATTTGCTGGGATGGGGACTGTATAGTCGCCCGCTGGCCAATGATCCACAGGCGGCTTTATCCGTGGGATTGGTACAGGGGAATATTCCCACCAGCCAAAAGATGACAACCCAAGGGGTTCAAACCTCAAGAGAGGTTTATTTGGAAGGGTATGAAGCCCTGGCAACGGCGGGGGCAGATTTGGTCATCACCCCTGAGGGAGCAATACCGCAAACGTGGAATGCGTTTTTACAGTCACGGGATTTGTTGCAGCGAGCCGTGGTGAACAACGGAGTGCCCTTATTGCTGGGTACGTTTGCTCATCAAGAGATTTCCAATAGCCAAAGTCCGCTTACACAGAGTTTGCTATTGCTGAATCCGGGTGGCAAGGTAACCGGACGCTATAACAAGATAAAGCTGGTGCCGCTGGGTGAATATCTACCCTTAGAAAAATCTCTGGGATGGCTGATCGGGCCACTATCACCGTTTGGCGAAAGCATGGTGCCGGGGAGTTTTCAACAGCGCCTAGAGACACCGTTTGGCCTCGTGGCAGGAGGAATTTGCTACGAGTCGGCTTTTGCTGAGCTGTTTCGTCAGCAGGTAGATCGGGGCGGACAGGCAATTTTTACCGCCTCTAATAATGATCCCTATCCGCCTCGACAAATGATGCAGCACCACGCACTGGATGTAATGCGGGCCATCGAAACCGACCGTTGGGAAGTGAGGGTCACCAATACGGGCATTTCGGGGGTGGTCGATCCGAAGGGGCGATCACGTTGGCTATCAACCCCCAATGAATATGTCGCCCACATGGCCCAGATTTACCGACGGCAAACCCGCACGCCCTATGTGCGATGGGGGGATTGGCTCACGCCGCTACTGCTGGCGATCACAATGATTGCGTTGCGACGGTAGCGCCTGTTAATGAGTTGGCATATTGATAAGTTGGAATAACAGCTTAGTGGTTGGCAACAACCGACTTTTGTTGTGACCGATTTTGTGAGTTTTCTAGAACGTTATGCGACTCGTGGGTGGAGTCGGTGGAATCGCTAGAGTCGGTGGACTGCGCTGTTGATGAAGATTGAGTTGGTGAAGATTGAGTGCTTAAAGTCAACGGCAGCTGAATAACGAATTCCGTCCCGGCCTCTGAGTCGGAGGAAAAGGTGAGCCGACCATCGTGCTGCTGGGTAATGATGTCGTAGCTGAGAGAAAGTCCGACCCCAGTACCTTGCCCCATCGGCTTAGTGGTAAAGAACTGATCAAAAATACGATCTTGCACGTCTTCTGGAATCCCAAGCCCCGTATCGGCAATGGTGATATGCACCCATTGCACATTAAAAATATCCGTCACGGTCGCTGTATGCACCCTAATTTGACATTTAAGTCGGCCTTTTAGCTCGTCTCGTGCCTGTTCGTCTAAGGCATTTAATCTGTCGTAGGCCTCATCTAGCGCATCAATGGCATTAGAAAATAAGTGCATAAACACTTGATTAATCAGGCCTGGATAGCACTCAACCTTAGGCAAAGAGCCATATTTACGAACAATTTCAACAGGAGGCCTTTCACTGCTAGGGCCGCTTTCTGACGACTTCCCTGACGACTCACTTTCTGGCGACTCAACCGTGCCCCGAATTCGATACTGCAAGAGTAAAAGGATACTCTCGATACCCCCGTGAATATCAACTATTTGGCTACTTTCAGACGATTGAGAATAACTTCTCTGAGAAAAGTTACTTAAGGCGCACATCGTTTGGGAAATGTACTGGACGTTATTTTCCATGGCATCCAAAAGCTGTGCCGCGTCAGGTTGAATAACGTCTTGATCTTTCTCTAAATTTTGAGGCATGTCGGTATCGACTCGCTGAGGATCCGTCGATGATTTCAATTTGTGGAGACTGGCGTACACAGCATTGAGCGGAACGGCAACCCCTTGGGCGATACCGGCGGCTAAGCGTCCTACGCTGGAGAGTTTTTCACTTTGAACCATCTGCACGTGGGTTTGCTGAAGCTCTTGGTGGGCCGTCGCTAAGGTTTGGGTTGTTTGCTGAAGGGCCTCCCTAGAAGATTGCAGATCTTGCTGGGTTACCTGGAGCTGTTGTTGAGCCTCGCACAGCGACTGTTCAGTAATAGTACGGCGGCGAATAAATTGGTGAATACGTTTTAGCAATACAACCCAGGCCAGCATCAGCAGCCAAAAGCTGGTCAGGCTAAAGACATTGGACCAAAATAAGCCCCGGTTATAGCGTTTGAGATCGTCAGCGATTTTTTGATCGAGGAACTGGGTCCATAGCTGTATACCGTTGGCATAGAGTTCTTTTTCCGTGTTGTAGCGATCGCTAAAAAGAACTTCCAGGGCTTCCTTAGTTTTCTTCTGGCGTACCAGGGAAAAGGCTTCTTTTTCTAGCTTAATCAGCTCGGCATTGGCTGAATCAATCTGTCGGGCATGAATTTCGTAAGCCTCTGGCGCACTCTCTATAGCCTGATTAATCGTGTCGATTAAAATGGGCTCATAGGCCTTGTAGCGTTTTTCCCAGGAGAGATCGCCCGTGGCCGCCGCCATCCGCGAAGACATGGTTAGCACCTCATCAAGATGGATAACCTCCCCACTCAGCTGCTGAAGCTCAAAGTCAGTGGTGATACCGGATTGAAAGCTGTGGGAAATTTTAGACGTATTAAAACTGGTCAGCGCAACCAACAAAAGACTAACGATGACAGCGACGGCCAGCAACGGCATCAAAGAGGCTGGGCTAGGTTGCTTCAACCGGGCAAGAAAGGCATTCATTATAAGCGAGTAGACAAGACGGTTTGAAAAGCAGCAAACGGATCCCCTGCTCACAGCTTTAGACGCGCAGCCTAAGTAATGAGGGTGTTCCCACCGATTGCCTTCTTTATTAAGTTCTATTGATGAAGTTCAACCCTCTTTACGCTCTGACGCTAAGTGGTCAGGAAAAAATGTGCCCACTGAGCACAAAAGCTCAGTGGATACACGGATGATTGCCTAGCGTGATCAGCCTGCGGCGACCAGTTCACAGCCATCAGTCCACAGCCATCAGTCCACAGCCACCAGTTTACAGCCACCAGTTCACAGCCATCAGCCCGGATCGAGCATTTTGCTGATGTCGGCAGCAGAGAGCGTTTCACCAAGCCAAAATCCCTGCCCCTGTTGGCAGCCCAGCTGCATGAGTAGTTTTATCTGTTGCGGCGTTTCAATGCCTTCGGCAATGACGGCAATCCCAGCACTGCGGCCCAAATCGATCATGGTTTTAATAATGTCGGTGCCGCTAGTGTCTGAAAGATCTTGGACGAAGGCACGATCAATTTTGAGCGTGTTAATTTCTAGCTGGTGAAGACGGCTGAGGGAGGAGTGGCCTCGGCCAAAATCATCAACACAAAGACCAAAGCCTAACCCTTTGAGCTGTTGTAAAACGGAGGTGATATTCGGATTACGGCTCAGGAGAACCTGCTCACTTATTTCTAGTTGAAAAGCGGTGGCCGGGAGTTGGTATTTTTCTAAGTTGTTTTGCCAGGTTGGAATAAGTAAAGGGCAGCTCAACTGTAAAAAAGACAGATTGAAATGCAGCGATAACGTCTCGCCAAACTCATGGGCTGACGCATGATCACGATTTGAACCATTACGATTTGAACTATTACGATCCGAGAGGCGATCGCCCGAATGATGATCTAAGGCAGCCTGCCATTGCTTGAGCTGCTGACAAGCCGCAGGAATCATTTGTCCACAGAGCTGGCGAATAATACCGATTTCTTCAGCGATCGCAATAAATTCTTCAGCCTCCAGACAACCTCGGGTGGGATGGTGCCATCGCAAAAGCACCTCGAACCCCAAAATTTTATGGGTGTTGAGATCAAAAATGGGCTGATAGTAAAGGTGGAACTGATGCTCTAAAAGCGCCTGACGCAGCTCATCTTCAAGGGTAATGCGGGCTTGCTCCCGGCCCTGCATAAGCCTGTCAAACACTGCAAAATGCTGAGTGCCCTCAGCCATCTCATCTTGAATCAGAATCGGGGATGCGGTGCCGACCGCCGATAGGGTTTGCTGGGTAAGTTGTTCTTTAAGTTGTTCTTTGAGCTGTCGTTTTGCTTGTTGTTTAGCGTGATACATGGCCGTATCAGCATCCCTAAGCGCCGCTTCTGGCTGGCGGTAACCCACGCTACTCAAGGCGACACCGATACTCGCCCCCACAAACAACGTGCGATCGCCTGTGATAAAAGGCTGCTTGAGCTGTGCTTGCAAACGCTTCACCGCAGCGATCGCATGGGCCTCATCGGCAATATCATCGAGCAAAATGGCAAACTCATCCCCCCCCAGCCGAACCACTAAATCACTCTTACGCAACACTCTCTTCATTTGCTCAGCAACAAACTGAAGCAGGCGATCGCCCACCTCATGGCCGAGGGTATCGTTAATGGGCCTAAAGTCATCAAGATCGAGACAGAGAACGGCGTAAAGATGGCTCGGCTGGCGGCCATTCAGCTGAATGGCCTGCTCTAACCGCTGTAGAAAATAACTACGGCTTGGCAGTCCGGTGAGCGGATCAAAAAGCGAACTCTGCCGTGAGGCCATATCTCGCCTCAACAGCTTTGACTGAGCTTGGATGAGATGATGTAGTGCGGTGCTCAGCTTAGCGGTCCGCTCTTGGACCCGCCGCTCCAACTGCTCATTAGAGAGCTGAAGCTGTGACGCCTGACGCCTCAGCTCCATTTGGCTAATCACTTGATGGCTGAGCACTTCCAGCGCTTGCAGCTGACTGTCGCTAAGCTGGCGGGGCTGATAGTCAATCACGCACAGGGAACCCAGGGCATAGCCATCGGGAGTGAGCAAGGGCGCACCGGCATAGAAGCGAATGTAGGGAGGCCCCGTGACCAAAGGATTATCGCGAAACAAAGGGCTTTCATGGGTGTCTTCAACCACCATAAGCGCTGTGCGCTCAATGGTATGGGAACAAAAAGCAATATCACGGGGCGATTCGGTGATATCTTCCATCCCGACTTTGGCCTTAAACCATTGACGATTGGCATCTATCAAGCTGACCAAGGCCGTGGGTGCTTGGCAGATATGCGCGACCAGCTCAACAATCTCATTGTAGGCAGATTCTGGCAGCGTATCTAAAATGTTGTAATCCTGAAGTTTGGCAAGCCGAAGGGTTTCTTGGGCCGGGCCAGAAGCGACTGTCATGGGTTGACCTTAAAAGCTGAGTACACGCACGCAAAGTGAGAGAAGGCCCCAAACTAACGCTGAGCAGCATGGGTTGGGTTGGCCTAAATTTAGGTACCTAAAGCTTTTAAAGGAACACTTGGGGAGAGAACATTTGGGGTTTCAGTTGTGGGTTCATAGAGACTTTCCACCGTAAAAAATGCAGTGAGTAAAAATATTGAAACGCTACATCCTTACCGAGACTCTACATCCTATGGTAAGCCATTCATTTTTTTGTAACATTTCATGCGAAATAGAGCAGTTTTAGTCAATTTCTGACATTTAAAAAGCTACATCTGCCATCTGCCCCCTTGCCTTAGAGTCAGGTTAAGAATGCGATAGAGTTCAACGGATAAATAGTTCAACAAATAAATACCAGACACTGGCAGCATAACTGGGATAGCGGCACTTTGCATCACCCTAGGGAGTACTCTTTTCTATCCAGTCGAGTACCCGGTTCCAGGCCCACCAGCGATCGCGATCATTACTTTGGCGCTGGCACTGAAGACTACTCACATAACCGACATGTCCGCCATGCGCCGTCATCATCAGATCTACGGCAGAATTAGCAGCGCAGGCAACCTCAATGTCGGGAACCAGGGCTGGATCAAACAGTGGATCGTCAGCGGCATACAAAATAAAGGTGGGCTTGTGTAGCTTAGGCAATAAGTACAGCCCGCTGGTCACGGTGTAATACGTTTCTACCGAGTCAATCCCCAGCGCCTTCGGCAAGCGGGGCACGACCATTTCATGATCAAAGCTCCAGATGCTATCCACCCGGCGAATGGCTTGGGGGTCAAATGCTTGGGGATGGGCCTGTTGAAGCTGGGCGAGGAGCTGTTTGAGCTTGCGGGCAATGGCTTTTTCAAGGTATTTCCCGAGGGGCGCTTTCATCAGGTACTGAAGCGATCGCAATGACTCCAACGCAGGGCAAATCACCGCACCGCCTGCAATCTCATCTGTCGAGAGATCTAAATCCGGCCCCCAATCGTCTAGATCTTGCGCCGCTTTAACGCCCCAAAGTGCCAACAATCCACCCAGGGAAAATGAGGTAAACCAAAACGGGGCCGGGCATCCCATGGGTTTTGCTGCTGCCGCGATGCGAACAAAATCTTCCCCTTCATAAAGCCCATCGGACGTCAGAGTGGGGGAGAGTGTTGCCGTTTTGCCATGGGCACGCCAGTCAAAAATAACCACGGCATAGCCTTGGGCGTAGGCCTTACGGGCCATAATCCGCAAAGACCACTGATCATCCAAATCCCCCGTAATGCCGTAGGTCCCGATGATGGTGCCTTTGGAATTGGGTGGAATGGCAACAAGACCAAACAGGGGAACACCTTGGGCACCAGTGAACGTTTTCTCTTCAAAAATGGGTTCAGGTTCAGCGAGGGTACTCTGCCAATTTTTGGGCGCTTGCAACCCGACATACAGTGTCATGAGTAGGCCATTGTTAAGCGGCCAGGGAGCAGAGTAAGGCACTGAGTTCATTGAGAAGGCGACTGAAGAGAGCCCGATAATATTACCCGCTGGTCGAGCGTTCGTTCCTTTTGAATCGCTCTTTTTGAATCGCTCTTTTTGAATCTCCCTTGATAAGAACAAACTCATCTGATGTTGTTCGGAGTTATGGACTTGAGTTCATCTAGAAAATACTGACAAGCAAAGGCAACACGGGGATGGCGGAGGTTACCTCGATTCCACACGAGATATAGCGCGTTAGTCGGTGACCGCACAGGGTTATGAATGGGGATGAGCTGACCCTGTTGGAGTTCGGTTTCGCAGAGGTAGCGGGGCAAAACGGAGTAGCCTTGTTCGGCGAGGATGAGCGATCGCACCATCCTCAAATCAGCCACTGTAATCGCAGCCTGCACGTCCAGCTTTGTGCCAAAAACCTGTTTAAAGTACTCCCGAACCAACGGCAGGTCTTCGTCATAGGCAATTAACGGCTGTGCTAAAAGCTGCTCAGGATTAATAGATTGAGCATTTTGAGCGGAGGCATTGACGGGTTTAGAAAGATGCTGCTTAATCCAACGGGGCGCAGCCAAGAGTGTCAGCGTTTCCAAGTCAATTGCTTGGTAGTCCAGGTCACGGCTGTTGGGCTCTGAAGCGGTCACCGCCAAATCTACAGCCCCTTTATCCAGCAGGGCATAGATGCGCTCCTTGCCGCCAATGTGCAATCGGATTCGCACATCACGGGCCATCAGCCCAGCCATTAAGGGAATGATTTTGGCACTGAGGTAGGCACCGGGACCCGCGAGGTGAATGGTGCCCGAAATGTTGGTAGCCCTCGCTTGCACGGCGCTAAAACCGGTTTCGATGCCATCGATATGAGGGCCAATGGAGCGGGCTAGGTCATGGGCGATCGCAGTCGGCACAATCCCCCTGGCGTGGCGCACAAACAGCGGCTTTTTTATCTGCGCTTCCAGGGTACGCACTTGCTGGGAGGCGGCAGGCTGGGTAATGCCGAGCTGCTCTGCGGCCTTGGTTAGAGATCCCAAACGGTAGGCAGCGATGAACGTGCGGAGCTGGGGGAGGTAAGCCATTTATCGAGGCCGCCTAACGTAAGGCAAAGCAACATAGGTATAAATTTTATTATGGCTGATCTTAGGAAGATATTCTTCTCGTTGTGACTGTTTTTTCCTACTGTGAAAATGTAAGGAGAAAACATATGAATGAAAGAGGCTTTGATATGGCTGCCCCCCAAAATCTGCCCAAAATTCTAATTGTCACCACCTCCCACGCAAGCTTAGGCGATACCGAAAAAACAACGGGTCTCTGGGTTGAGGAGCTAACGACGCCTTACTATGCCTTTCTCGATGCCGGTGCCTCGGTAACCGTCGCTTCTATGCAGGGGGGGCCAGTACCGATTGACCCTGGTAGCCAGCAGGCTGATGGAGAAAATCCAGCCAGTGTGGAGCGTTTTCAGGCTGATGAGGCTGCACAACAAGCGATCGCCAATACCCCTGCCCTTGAAGATGTGGACGCCAGCGCCTATGACGCGGTGTTTTTGCCGGGTGGCCACGGCACGATGTGGGACTTGCCGACGAGCGATCGCCTGGCGGATATCGTATCGAGTACCCTGGCGGAAGGTCGGGTGGTTGCGGCTGTTTGTCATGGTCCTGCGGGTCTGGTGGCGGCTCGCACGGCGGCGGGTGAGCCAGTGGTGAAAGGTCGCAAGGTCGCTACATTCACCGACGCTGAAGAAAGCGCCGTGGGACTAACGGAAACGGTCCCCTTCCTCTTGGAAACTAAGTTGCGGGAGCTGGGCGCTGAGATTCATAAGGCTGGAGAGTTTGAACCGTTTGCGATCACTGATGGCAATTTGATTACTGGGCAAAATCCCATGTCTTCTGAACTGGTGGCGGATAAGGTATTGAGCGCACTTTCGTAGCGTTGTGACAAAAGCAAAGCAAATGTACCACGTTCAACTGTTCTGAATGGGGAATATTTGTGCCGATAAAACTGAGCGTGCAGTTTGAGGTGGATGCACTCCACCATCAGACTAGCGTCAGGGCAGGTGTAGCAATTAATATTCGTCTACAAACTGGGGATGCACCCACAAAAACTCATGGCGTTTATTTTGCACTCGCTCTAGGCCGCCAAATTTTGGATCCTTTTTCTTCAGCATGGCATGGAGTTCTCGCAGCATCGAACCTTGAGCACGAATAGCTTCACCCTGCTCAAATTCAGGTGAATCCCGTTTGGTCTGCCAATCCACAGCGATATTGCTTCCTTTCATGCCAAAGTCAAGGCTTTTTTGTCCCAGATCCAGTTCTTCCTGAATGCCCTTATAAGTGGCGTCATCAAGCATAAACTGAGTTGTCGAGGCAGCAACAGGCAAGACCAAACTCAAGGTTCCAGTCAGGAGCTTGAAATAGGGAACGGCTTTAATAAACCATTCGCGGTTGAGTTCCAATTCATAAACGCCCTGTTTGCTGCCTGGAGGATTGAGAGCCGGAAGCGGTTTGCAAGCATGTTCGCACCAGAGGGTGAGTTGAAATTTTTCGCTAATCCATTTGGGGCGATCGAAGAAACCTGGATCAATG